>JAIRNC010000105.1 GCA_031258255.1 Synergistaceae bacterium | reverse complement strand
ACGTGCCAGCAGCTCTCTTTTGTCCATGTCGTCGGCCTTTATCTCTTCCAGGAGGTTGCGCTGGTTTATCCGGCTGATCAGGATCTTTTCGTTTAGCAGGCGCTGCTCTTTCGCGGACGCCCTTATCCTGTCGGCCAGCGCCTTGCGCCTGTGGTACTGGGCGAGTTCCTTCGCGGACTCGGCGACGCTCTCGATGTGTTTGTCCATCACGCGCTCCATCGCCTTGTTGCAGTCATGAAGCGCCTTCCCGAACATCTCCATAGCCTTCTTGCGCTCGGATTCGGTCGGGCTGCTGGCCTTTCGCCTGTTTTTTGCCGCATTTTCCAGCTCTCGCAGGAAAAGCGCGTTCGCATCCGTGACATTGTTAACGCTCATGTCGATCCCTCCTTGAACCCACACTTGCATATTTTCCATTTTTACAACGATGCGATCCTTCACACCGCAGACATTATACCGAAAATCACCCCGCCGCGCAACGCGCGCGCCTGACAAGCCGCTTGACAAGGAGCGGCTTGTCTTTTATTATGTGATTGCGGTCAAGAGGGCTGTTCTGGCGGTTCGTTGAGTTAAATCTCACTTGGCTGCATTGTTAAGTTACAACGTGTGAGGGGGTTAGACTTTCCATAGTTTAGCCCCTTTTATTTATTGTTTAGGAGCGGACGAAATGTATCTGTTATACCTTGATGATTCAGGATCACCTCAAAATGTCAACGAAAATCACTTCATTCTCGGAGGGTTCATCATCCCAGAAACAAGTTTATACTGGGTCAATAAGAATTTAGATAACTTGGCCGAGGAATTGCCAACAAATTCGGCAGACATAGTTGAATTTCACGCTTCTGAAATTGCCGGTGGGCGTAAATCCCCCTGGGAGCAATTCAAAAACAAGCAAGAAAGGTTAGATATACTTAAAAAAGTACTGCAAGTTGCGACAGACAGCAGAAATGGCATAAAAATATTGGCCTGTGCCGTTGAAAAAAATCAATTTCCTGGCGCAGATCCAGTTGAACTTGCGTTTGAAGATCTATGTAGCAGATTTCATCAATTCTTGCAAAGAAAACATGTCTCTAATAATGAAAAGGCCAATGGATTGATTATTTTGGATGAATCATCATACAAGACTACGTTGCAACGTCTCGCGAAAAATTTCAGAACGCTGGGCACAAAATGGGGGCATGTATTGACCAATATACAAGAAGTACCTATGTTCGTCGACTCAAAAGCGTCACGCGGCATTCAGCTTGCGGATCACATCGCGTACTCTATTTTTAGGCGTTACGAACACGCGGATTTAACATACTACAACATAATTGAAGGATATTTTGACTCTGTAGACGGTAGACTGCACGGTCTCTGTCACAGTACGCTTAAGCAATCCTGTACTTGTCCTTATTGTATGCAAAAAAAACTTCTTGCTCTCGCCAAGCCATGAGGCACGTCTTGTTGCCAACGTACACTTTGGTATGGAATTAGCGAGAAGTGACCCGCCCTTTTTTGTTTGTCTTCGATTAAGCCCCGAGATTAAGCCTCGATATAACTCTGTAACTCTGTCGCCCACGGCTCCGACGAATCCGTCAACATCCCCATGGTACGGCGTGTAGCTATGTGCGTCGCGCAGGTGTTGTCAGTTCATTGCGCAATATCACGCCGCAAGCCTAGGCCAGTGAAAGCGACCCCAAAAGAGTCGAGAGAGCTTGATTAAGCCTGACGTTAGTGGATAAGCCGCCTAGGCCCGGCAGCCGCCCGGCAGCGGATATTTATTGCAGATAAAAACTGTTTACAATTCCCTACCCCAGTGGTAGAATCCATTGGCTGAATAAAAGGGGGCCTTGAGGTTTGTCTTGCGCGAACGCTCCCTGTTAATGATAGAAAAGTTACGTATTTGAAAAGGAGTGTCAGCATGGCAACTAGAAGAGAGCCCAGGTTTAAGCTCTGCCGCCGTCTGGGAGTGAACGTCTACAATCATCCTAAAGCGCTGAAGAGAGTCAGCGCCCAGGCTCAGAAGGGCGGACGGGCAGGAAAGAAATCATCGGAGTACGGTCTCCAACTGATGGAGAAGCAGAAGATCAAGGCTTATTATGGCGTCTTGGAGCGTCAGTTCGTCCGCTACTACGAGCGCGGGCAGAAGAGCCCGGAGGCGACGGGCGTGGCCATGCTCAAGGGCCTTGAGTGCCGCTTGGACAATTTGGTCTACCGCATCGGCTTTGGTCGCTCGATACGCCAGTCGCGCCAGATAGTCAACCACGGCCACATCTTGGTCAACGGCCGCAAGGTCGATATCCCGTCCTACGGCTGCAAGCCGGGTGACGTGATCTCCCTGCGGGAGAAGTCGCGCGACAACGAGCTGATCCGGACGAATTTCCAGGATCTGAAGGGATTCGCCGTGAACTACATCGAGAGAAACATTGAGCAGTTCAGCGGCACTCTGATGAGGGAGCCGATGCGCGACGAGATACCCATCGACGTGAACGAGATCCTGGTCGTCGAGCTGTTCTCGAAGTAATCCAACTGACGAATGTGATTCCAACAGGCGGGGCCGTCGCTGGCCCCGCTTTTTTTGTTTCTTCGGCCCGCCCTTGGCAAATGCGGGAAATATTGTGGTAAAATTCAAATAAGGAATCTTGATCTGCGGGAACGCTGATTAAACGCCCAAAATGACGCCTTAGCGTTTCAGGGCGCTGGTTTCGGCAGGGTTGAAATCTTTGCCCTTCAAGCCTCCGAGAATAAATCAGCCTCCTTCTTTCAAGAAGCAAGGAGGGCAAGCCGTTGAAGAATGAGACGGGGGACGCGGCCTTCGGCCGGACGGAGGAGAGCGCCCTGTGGGACAGGATATCGGAGGGCTGCGGCGAATCACGGGAGCGGATCATCCTGGCGTACAGGCCGATGGTGTTCTGGCTCGCGAAGAAGTTCCGCGTCCCTTACGGTACGTACCCTGATCTCGTCCAGGAGGGCATGATCGGCCTCATCTCGGCTGTGGACAACTTCGAGGCGGCACGGAACAATCGTTTCACGACCTACGCCTACTACAAGATCCGCGGGCGGATGGCGAACTTCCTCCAGCGCTCGGAGGCCAGGGCGCCTGTGCCGGTAGAGGACGAGTACCTTGAAAACCAGGACTCCTTCGAGGCCGACATAGACAGGATCGAGTGGTCGCTGTCGATAATGGAGGGCTTGGACAGCCTGCCGCGCAAGGAGATGGAGGTCGTCCGCTCGCTCTTGGTGGACGGGCGCAAGGCCTCCGACGTTGCGGACGAGCAGGGCGTTGGCATAAGCCATATTTACAGGATCCAGCGCAAGGCGCTCTCACACCTCAGGGGATGGTTTTTAAAAAAAGACGCCACATTGGGAGCGTGACGGGTGAGAATGATAGCGCGCGTTGCGATATCTGCGCGACATTGAGCCGGAGGCCGGACATTATGGGTGACGGGGACAAAATAACGGTTGACGACGCCTTCGAGAAGAGGCTCAGGCGGATTGAGCGCTGGCTGGCGCGCTGCGTCGAGGCTTGCCGCTGTGGCGCGTGGGGTTCCGCAGTGATGGAAGCCGAGTGCATGGAGGCCGAGACGAGGGAGTTTCGCGAGCAGCTGTGGAAGACGGCCGCAAGAGAAGCCTCAGGGAAGCCGCGCAGGTCGATGGGGAAGGCGGTCGCAGCCTACGCCAGGGTTGTCTCGCTTTCCGCCCTGTTCGTTCTCATGACTGGGCTCCCGCTTTCTATCGACCAGGACAGGCCCTTTTACGGCTTTCAGGCGCAATCGCTGGAGCTCTTGACCAGCACCGAGGGCGACATCCTGGCCGCCCTGCGCGAGAACCTGAGCAACGGCAACAGGGGGACGGTCGTGCTGTCGATAGAGCTGCCAGCGCGAGACCCAGCCCCGGAAGCGCCGCGTCCGGGCGAGGCATCGGCCCAGACGGCGCCCATGCGGCGGGCCCCGGCCGTAAAAGTGGTCAAAGAGACGCCGCGGGCGACGCGGCCAGGCCAAGAGGAGAAAGATGACCCGCCGGCAAAATCGGAGACGGAGCCGTCCATCGAAGAGGTGCTCTCGCTGATGCAGATAGGCCAGAGGGCTCTCAGTGTCTCAGAGCCAGCGGTCAAGGTATTGCCAGTTCCTAGAGATCAAAAAGCACCACAATAGATTTTGCAGGGAGATGGTTCGTGTTGGACTTTAAAAAACGCATACTTTCCGGTGGGGGCGCTCCTGCACGTCGGATTCTTGTCGGCCTTTTTGTAATCTTTCTGACGTTGCCCGGCGTTCACCCGGCCTCGGCGGCAGATCCCAAGCTCGGCGGCGTGCCGGTGACCATCGGAGAGCCGGATCGTGCCGCTGGTTCGGCGCTTGAGATGGATCTGTCGGGCGTGGAAAGCGGCGAAGGGGCGGAACCCCTCCCGGACACGCTCCCGTCCGAGGGGCAGCCCAGGTGGCGCCGACCGGAAATTCAGGCGCAGACGATACTGTCGGTCCGCGTGGAGGGCAACTCCGAGGTCGTAAGCGAGCATATACTCTCAGTGGTGTCCTCCAAGGCCGGCACCCCGATGGATCAGAACAAGCTGTCGAGGGACGCGGACGCGATATACGAGCAGGGTTTTTTCTCGGACGTCGACTTCCGGATCGAGGACGAGGCGGAGGGCGCCAACATAGTGTTCATGGTGACGGAGAACCCCATAATAGGGGACATCGTGTTCTACGGGAACACCATTTACAAGACGGAGCAGATCAACGATATATTCTTCACGAAACCGGGGATGATCTTCAACAGGGTGTTCTTCCGTAACGACCTCCAGAGGCTCAAGGACAAATACCAGCAGGACGGGTACGTGATGGCCAGGGTGAGCGACGTCAAAATCGAGGGCAACGTCGTGAACGTGTACATCACGGAGCCGAAAATAGGCGAGCTGATAATCCAGGGCAACAAGAGGACCAAGACCTACGTCATAGAGCGCCAGATAGGGATAAAGCCCGGCGACATCTTCAACGCGACCCGTCTCCGCTACACGCTTGGCAAGCTGCAGGGGCTGGGCTACTTCGAGGACGTGAGCGTGGGCTTTGAGCAGGGGGATACGCCTGAAATCATGAACCTGGTGCTCACCTTGGCAGAGGCTAAAACCGCCAGGATTGGCGTATCTGTAGGTTACGGCACCCAGAGCGGGTTCAGCGGGGGGCTGTCGTACAGCGACAACAACTGGCGCGGCAGGGGCGAGAGCATCGGGATCGGCTTCGAGCTCGGTGACCGCGAACAGTACTGGCTGACCCTGGAGCAGCCGTACATGGACCCCAAGGTGTTCGCCTGGCGCATCGGCGCTTATAAGCGCGCCTGGGACGATCTCTCATACTATCAGGACGACGCGCTTCAGTTCGCTTACGACGAAGACCGGACAGGCGCCTACGTCGGCGCGGGGCGCAAGTTCTCCGAGCGCTCCAAATTGAGCTGGTTCCTCTCTGCCGAGTGGCAGGACGTCGAAATCACCCCTCATGCGAACGCGGTGCCCACTGAGCGGCAGCTCGAGGAGATGCAGAGCGGGGAGAACTTCATGATATCAGGGACGCTGAAGCGCGACAACATGGATATTTACACCCCGTTCCCCAAGGGGGACAGCGAGACGCTCCACATCGAGAAGGGCATCGAGTTCCTGGGCGGGCAGTGGTCTTACTGGAAATACTGGCTGGACGCGCGATACTACACCGAGATTGACTTCCTGACGGAGATATTCGAGAGGAGCTTTCAGGACAGCGATATCCCGCCGATACTGGCCGCACGGCTCATGATCGGGGACGCCGACGGCTATCTCCCATGGGCTGTGGACTACACGCTGGGCGGCGACAACACCCTGCGCGGCTACGAGGACAAGCGTTTCAGGGGCGACCAGATGTTCCTCTTCAACGGCGAGGTGCGTCTGCCGGTACACAGGAGCGTGTCGCTGGTCGTGTTTTATGACACAGGCAAGGTCTGGGACAGCCGCAACGGCGAACGCTTCGACTTCGGGGACATGGCATCCGGTTACGGCATGGGCGTCAGGGTGCGCACTCCTATGGGCAACCTGAGGCTCGACTTTGCCCAGGGCGACGACGAATCGAGGGTTCACTTCGGGTTCGGAGAGATGTTCTAGGCAAAGACTGATCGGCGATGGGAAACTCAGGTAAAAAGACCGGGCCCTTGCCGCACTGGAGTCACGGCAGAGGACAGGCGACATCGGCGCGCGTCGGCCTTCGTTTTCTCGAAGCCGCGTGCCTGTGGCGCCTTTTATTCGGAGTTGCGCTCAAGATCGTGGCAACTCTGTTTTTTTTGTCCGCCACTGCGGGATCCTCTGAGGCAGCAGCGCGCGTCCTGGGGATTAACCGCTTGCTGGCGCCGGCAGCGGAGCGGAGCTTGAGCGCTGTGCTGGAGCATATCCCGAAAAACGAGACGGACGAGGCGAAGGCGCGGCTCGTCACCGTCGTCGCGAACCGCCTCCTGGCGGGCTACGCGGTGGAAGGCGTCAGCTTTGATGCAGACGGGGACTTGTCGGTCAGCCTCAAGGCGTCGTCTGATGAGACCTCCTGGGACGTGGCGATCATCCGCCCGAACCTCATCGCTCCCGTCGACGGATGGTTCGAATCGGACACGGAGGGCATCGCCTCCCAACTGCGCCCCCTGATGACAGGCATCCCCATAGAGGCGCTCTCCTGGGGTGATGCCGACATCAAGGGCGCGGTCGAGGATCTTTGCGCCCAGCGGCTGCCGGGCTGGAGGGTTTCCCTCATGGTCAGGGGGACGCCTGACGGGGCGGTCCTTGAAATCTCCTTCGTGCCGGAACAGCCGCTGACTCTGGCCGTCACCTCATCCATCAGTTCGTCGTCCATGCCGGCCATGTTGCACTCCAGCCTCCGCGACGATCTGATGGCTGGCTTCTCGCCCGTAATCGGCATCCCAGTCGCCTGGCTGGACCTGCACCGGGGGGATTTCGAGGAGATGGGCAGGGCCATACTGGGGCGGGAGCCCCTCGTCGACCGGGCCAAGGCGTCAACTGAGATGACAGTGGCGGTTGGGCCGGTCACGGAGTTGCAGATAGACATGGAGAGCCGACGCTACGCCGTCTGGGTGTGGATGGCTGTCTACGCAGGCGCGGAGGGCAAATACCCCGAGGTCGGGCTGCATTTTGGCAGGCGCGCCCAGATCTTGCCGCGCTGGGACATGGAGCTCTACGCGGAACTCATCACGCCCCTCGACGATTTCAGCCTGGAGTCCAGGCTTGGGATGAGGTGGTCGCCCTGGCGCAACGTCTGGCTAGGCGGCGAGTGGAGCGACTCCCGCGACACATGGTGGGCGCGCGCCTCGTTCGACTCCAGGCAGAGGAGCCCATACGGATGGGTGCGCTACAGCGAGGGCGGCGACGCCAACGCGGCGGTTGGCTACAGGATAAACGACTTCATATCGGTAGAGGTGCACTACGACTCAAGGGACGACTCCCCCTGGAACGTGCGCGCCCTGATAAACTTGTGATGCGGGTTAGATTTCAACCAGGCGCCTGTTGCGCGTCTGCCGGGAGGTTCCTTCGATGAAAACCATTTCTCTGTCCGAGGCAGCCAAGATAACCGGGGGCATGGCGGTAGGGGACGCGGAGCGCGCCATAAGCGGGGTCTGCTCGCCGGACGACCCTTCGGATGACAAGCTGTGCGTAATATGGGACCTGGCGGCGCTGGCTAAGATCCCAGACACCATCCCGGTGCTAGCCGTAAAGGATATCGTGCTAAATCGTGACGGCGTGCTGCACGACAACCCTCGCGCCGCCCTGGCTGACCTGCTCCCGCTCTTCGACAGGCGGCGTCTGCCTGCCCCAGGCATACACCCTGCCGCCGTCATCGGGGAGGGGTGCAAGATCGGCCAGGGCGTCAGCATCGGGCCCTGCTGCGTCGTGGCGGACGGCGCCCAGATAGGGGAGCGGACGGTGTTGCAGGCGAACGTCTATGTCGGCGGCGGCGCTGTGATCGGCCCGGACAGCAGGTTGGAGGCAGGGGTGGCCGTTCACGACTTCGTGGAGGTCGGGCGCGGCGTCATCCTGCACTCAGGGGCGGTGATAGGCTGCGACGGTTTTGGCCACGTCAGGACGCGGGATGGCTCGTGGAAGAAAATCCCCCAGATCGGGACTGTTATAATAGAGGACGACGTGGAAATCGGCCCGAACAGCACCATCGACCGCGCTACGTTCGGGGCGACCACGATACGGCGGGGCACTAAGCTCGGCAGCCTCCTCCACATAGCCCATAACTGCGACATCGGGGCGGACTCGGTGTTCGCCGGCTGCTCGGCCATCGGCGGGAGCGCTAAGATAGGGCGCGGGGCGGTAGTGGCTGGGATGGCCGGCGTCTCTGACCACGTAACGGTAGGGGAAGGCGTCACTATAGCGGGGAGGGCTGGCGTGACGAAAGACGTGAAGGACGGCCTCACGGTCTCCGGCTTCCCCGCCCAGGAACACCGGGCTGAAAACAGGTTCCAGGCGTCGCTCCGCCGCGTGAAGGATCTCTCCGAGCGGCTGAGACGGCTGGAAAAACTCCTCTCGCAATCCGAGGGCGGGCGGTAGCCACATGCGGCGGAGGAGGACGATAGCGTCGCCCGTCGCCTTCGAGGGCGTCGGGGTGCACTCCGGACAGAAGTCGTCGGTTATGGTGATGCCGCTTTTCAGCGGTTCGGGCATCTGCTTCAGGTTCGGGCCGGACGTATTCCCGATAACCGACGCGCGGCCAGGCGGCGCGGCCCGGAGCACGTCGATAGTATTTCCTGGAGGGCAGACGCTCGGGACGGTCGAACACCTGCTGGGGGCCCTGTCCGGGCTGTGCGTGGACGACGCGCTGATAGAGGCGCGGGCGGGAGATGAGTTTCCGATCCTTGACGGCAGCGCGCTGCCTTACGCAAGCGCCCTTTTGGGCGCCGGGATCGTAGAAAAGGACGAAGCGGCGGACAGGGCGGCGTTGGCGTCCCCTCTGTTCATAGGGCAGGGGCAGTCCAGCATCGCGGCCGCGCCGAGCGACGCCCTGCGGGTGACATATGTGATAGACTATCCAGGCACCGCCATAGGGACTGTACTGAAAGACGTCGCGATAACGCCCGAGTCATTCGCTAGCGACGTGGCGCCGGCCCGCACGTTCGCGCTGCTGTCGGAGGTGGAGTCGCTCAAGGTGTCCGGGCTGGCCCGGGGCGGCGACCTGGCGAACGCGCTCGTCTTTGGCGAGGACGGCCCTGTAGGCGGCGCGCCGTTCAGGATGGACGGCGAGTGCGCGGCGCACAAGATACTGGATCTCTTGGGAGACCTCGCGCTGGCAGGGTCGCTGCCGGTCGCGCACTATATATGCATAAGGGGCGGACACTGGCTTCACCAGAAGCTTGCCGTCCGCATGAGGGCGCTTTCGAGGAAAAAATAAGGGGGCAGGATTATGGCAGACAGCGTCACGAGCAATAACTCTTACGTATTCGACATAAACAAGATAATGGAGTACCTCCCGCACAGATACCCGTTCCTGCTGGTAGACCGCATCCTTGAAATCGACACGGAAGGCCAGGAAAAGAGGGTCGTGGGAATAAAGAACATCACCATAAACGAACCATTTTTCCAGGGGCACTTCCCATCTGAGCCGATCATGCCCGGCGTGCTGATCCTGGAGGCGATGGGTCAGGTGGGCTGTGTCGTGATGGCGTACGAGCAGGAAAAGTCTGGCGTCCCCGTGGGCGAGAGAAGGATAGTGTTTCTCACCACGGTCTACGAGGCGAAGTTCAGGAAACCGGTCAAGCCAGGCGACCAGCTCCGGACGGAGGCCACGCTCGTCAGGTTCAGAGGCAAGGTCGGCAAGATGAAGTTCGTGAGCACCGTGGACGGAGAGGTCGCGGCGGAAGCGGTGATGGGCTTCGTGAGCGGCACCGCCCTGACGGCTCAGGCGGAGCAGGGTTAGGGGCATGGGTCCAAGCGCAGCCATACATCCGACGGCCCTGGTCTCGCCCTCAGCGGAGCTGGGCATCGGAGTTGAGATAGGGCCGTACTCGATAGTCGAAGGCGGCGCAAAAATCGGGGACGGGACGCGCATAGAAGCGTTCGTCAAGATCGGCGGCTCGGTCGAGATAGGCAGGGGCTGTCACGTCTTCGAGAACACAGTGCTCGGCGGCCCTCCGCAGGATCATGGTTTCGGCGGGGAGGTCTCGTTCGTCCGTATAGCCGACGGCGTGATACTCCGCGAAAACGTCACGATACACAGGGCAACCGGGGAGGGCATGGAGACCTACGTCGGAGAGGGTTCAATGCTGATGGAGGGCTGCCACCTCGGACACAACGTGCGCATAGGCGCGCGTTGCACGCTGACGAACAAGGTGGGGCTTTCAGGGCACTCCCAGCTGGGCGACAACGTCGTGATCGGCGGCCTGGCGGGCTTTCATCAGTTCGTCAGGGTGGGGTCATACGCCATGATAGGCGGGATGGCAAAGATAATAAAGGACGTGCCGCCTTATTCGATGGCGGACGGGATCCCGGCGCGGATACGCGGGCTGAACACTGTGGGGCTCAGGAGAAACGGCTTCTCTCAGGAGGAGAGGACGTTGATAAAAAACATCTACAGGCGCCTCTACGACCGTCACATGAGGCGCAGCGAGGCCATAGCGCTCCTGGAAAGGGACTTCCCGGGCAACCGGTTCGCGCTGGAGATAGCGGCATTCGCCCGCTCCACGAAAAGAGGGCTCACGAAATGGATAGAGAGCGACCCAGCGAGGCGCATGGAGACAGAATGATACGCCTCGTGGCCACGGACGTTGACGGGACGCTGACGGATGGCGGCATATACATGGACGGCGAGGGGCGCGAGATGAAACGCTTTGACGTGAAGGACGGGACAGGGATAGCGCTCCTGAGGGAAGCCTCTGTGGAAATAGCCTTCATAAGCGGACGCGCTTCCGTGCCGACGGATCGGCGGGCGCGGGATCTCGGGGTGACTCGGGTCGTAAACGGCACCGCTGACAAGCTCGCGGATCTGATGGCGATGGCGTCTGAGATGGGGCTGGACGCGTCCGAGGTCGCCTTTATCGGCGACGACGTGCAGGACGTGGAGTGCATGAAATGGGCCGGGCTCGGCATCGCCGTAAAGGACGCGTCCCCGGAGGCGCTGTCGGCCGCGGACTGGGTAAGCCCCAGCGACGGCGGGCACGGCGCGTTGCGCGACACAGCCATGCATATAATCCGGCTGAACGGGGGATCTGGTTGAGGGATGAAAGGGCCGCGCGTCTGTACCCGTCTGCCCATATTGGATCGCTTCATATTGGGGCAGATGCTGGCGCCGTTTCTGTTCGGCATAATGTCGTTTACAGTGATACTAGTAGCTGGCGACCTGCTCTTCAGGCTCGCGAAGCTCGTCATACAGAACGGCGTCTCCCTGGGGACGGTCCTCCGGCTTTTTATGTACTCGCTTCCAAGGGTGGTCGTGCTGACGATCCCCATGAGCTGTCTGTTGGCCTCGCTCCTGGGTTTCGGGAGCATGTCCTCCAACTCGGAGCTGGTGGCGCTGAAATCGGCGGGCATCTCGTTCGGGCGCATCACGCGCCCCCTCGTCATATCCGGCGTCTTCATATCGATCATAGCCTTCGCCATGAACGAGACGATAGTGCCGGCAAGCGA
This sequence comes from Synergistaceae bacterium, assembly GCA_031258255.1. GTDB lineage: Bacteria > Synergistota > Synergistia > Synergistales > Synergistaceae > JAIRNC01. The sequence continues at coordinate 22,194 of JAIRNC010000105.1, read as the reverse complement.
GCGCATCGCGGCCAACGTGTTGCGATACGAGGCTCTGCGCAGGGTCCCGCCCGTCTTCCGGGAACACGTCTTCATAAGGGAGGCGAGCAAGGGAGCGCTGCGGCGCGTCCTATACATCGGAAGCGTAAAGCCCAAGACGGGCGACATGACGGACATACTGGTGCAGGAGTTCGAGGACGGGAAGATCAGCAGGATCGTCACCGCGCCGAGGGGCAACTGGAGGGACGGTGCGTGGTGGATGTACGACGGGCAGGTGTTTGACGTGGGCACGGCTGGCGACGTCGCGCCCCTTTTCAGCTTTGAGAGGCAGAGCCTCAGCCTCTCAATGACGCCTTCGGAACTGAACGCCGGCGCGTCTGATCCGTCTGAGATGGGCATAGGCGAGCTCCTCGCCACGGTGCGGAGCGCGGAGCTCCAGGGGAACGACACGAACGAGCTGCGGATGATGCTGCACCTCAGGATCGCAATACCCTGGGCCAGCGTTGTCCTCGTGCTGGTCGGCGCGGCCGTCGGGAGCAGGCCCCAGCGCTCCAGCTCAAGCCTGGGGCTTGGGCTGTCCGTGATGATAGTCTTCGCCTATTACGTGGTGATGTCGATATTCAAGGCGCTCGGCGACGCCGGTTTCATCCCGGTCATAATAGCCGCGTGGGCGCCAAACGCTTCTTTCCTGGCTGTAGGGTCGATGCTTACCAGGCGCGCCAACATGCTGGGATAAATAATTGGAGGGCCGTTAGATGACCGTTGCTTTGATTGCTGGAGAGGGCTCGTTGCCCGAGGTGATAGCCAGCCGCCTGGCTGGCACCGGCGAGAAGCCGTTGGTTTACGCTATGAGGGGCGGCATTGACGCCTTCGCCGCGAGCGCGCTGGAAGTCATCCCGCTGACTGGCGCCCGGATAGGGGGCGCGCTGCGCGATATGGCGCAAAGAGGGGTAAAAAGGGTCCTGCTGGCCGGGTTTGTGCCCAAAAGCCTCATGTACCGTCCAGAGGCGATGGACGAGACGGCCGCCCTGTTCCTGGCCTCTCTCGCGGAGAGGGACGACCACTCGCTGTTGGGTGCCGTCGTCGCTCTCCTGGAAAAGCAGGGGATAGAGGTGACGGGCTACCGCAGCCTCCTTGGCGATCTGATGGCGCGCGACGGCCTCATTGCCGGGAGGCCCCCCACGAAGGCTGAGGAGGCCGACGCGGCGTACGGCGTGAGGATCGCTGGCAAGGTGCTGCCCCTGTCCTTCGGCCAGAGCGTGATCGTGAGCGGCAGGGCTGTGGTCGCTGTCGAGGCCATGGAGGGGACGGACGCTGCCATCGCGCGCGCGGGATCGCTCTGCCGCGGGGGCGTGGTGGTCAAGATGATGAAGCCTGGGCAGGACGAACGCTACGACCTGCCGGTGGTGGGCCTGGGGACGCTGCGGAGCATGGCCAAGGCCGGCCTCTCCTGCCTCGCGATCCAAGCGGGGTGGACGATCACGCTGGATCCTGACGAATTCCGCCAGGCGGCGGAGGACAGTGGCATCTCGGTGATCGGTGTCGATTATTGACATCGGGCTGTGACGGCGCGATCCTCGTGAGCGCTGGCGAGGTCTCAGGCGACCACTATATAGCCAGCCTCTGCGCGAAACTCCGGTCGCTTCGGTACGACGGGCGCATCTGCGGCCTATGCGGCCATGAGAGCGCGGCCGCCGGGGCGGACGTCCTCTGGAGGAGCGAGCGCTTGCAGCTCCTGGGCATAGCGGAGGTCATAGGCTCGATTGCCGACATATTCAAACTCTGGGGCGAGATGAGAGGGTTTATACTGAGCGAGACGCCCCCTGCCCTGATATGCGTGGACAGCCCCGATTTCCATCTGCCCCTGATACGGCGTCTGCGACGGGGAGGATACGGCGGGAAGATCTTCTACGTCTCCCCCCCGTCCGTCTGGGCGTGGCGGAGCTATCGGACGCGTGATCTCCTGATGTACGTGGACGAGTGTCTGCCGCTCTTTAAGTTCGAGCACGATTACCTGGAAAAGGCGGGCGTTTCGAGTTTCTGGACAGGACACCCCCTGGTAGGCGAGTTCGCGGATTTGACAATCGACCTGGAAGCCGTGGCCCGCAGGGTAACGGGCGCGGAGGGCCTAGACCGCGACAGGGTGGTGGCGCTCCTCCCGGGCAGCCGTATGTCAGAGATAGAGCAGCTCTACCCTGTGCTGGCTGTCGTAGCGGAAAAGCTGGAATCGCGCGGCTTTTCGCCCGTATTCTCTGTCGCGCCGGGTCTCTCCGAAAGGGCCAGGGGTTTTTTGCTGGGTAAGCTGCGCGATTCGGGGCAGCGCTATTACGACGGCCCGGGCAGGGAGCTGATGGCCCTCTCGAAAGCTGTGGCTGGCTCGAGCGGGACGGCCACGGCAGAGGCCCTGTTGCTCAAGCGCTACATGGTCGTCACATATAAGATGAAACCTCTGTCGGCCTTTATCGGGAAGCTCTTGCTGAGTCACCTCTTCTTCGCGCTCCCAAACCTCCTCGCTGGGGAGATGTTTTTCCCAGAGCTCATACAGGGGCGGGCTACCCCGGAAGCGGTGGCGGGCGAGCTGTTCGCATGGCTCGACATGGACGAGGCGGCGAAGGCGGCCAAGGAATCGCGGATGGGCGAGCTGGCCAGCCTGATGGGAACGCCGGACGCCTACGGCTTCTGGGCCCACAGGATACTGGAGGCGCTGTAGGTGAGACTCAAGGCCAATGACTTTAAGCCGTATCTCAGGGTTCTGGGATATTGCCGCCGTTACTACGCGAGGATCCTGGGCGCCCTCTGCTGCATGACCCTCTCAGCGGTATTCGGGATCGTGCCGCCGTGGCTCGTCAGGAACATGATCGACGACGTCTTGAGCGGCGGGAACGCCGCGGCGCTGGACATGATAGCCGTCGGTATGGTCGCGCTGTATCTGCTAAAGGGGCTGTTTGGGTACGGCTACGCGTACCTGACCGCGTGGGTCGGGCAGAGGGCCATCATGGCAATCCGCCTCGAACTGTACGACAAGACGCAGAGGCTCTCGCTGCGCGTGCTTTACCGGCGGCGGACGGGGGAGTTCCTGTCGCGCATAACCAACGACGTGGCGACGCTACAGAACGTCGTCTCGTCGGTCGTAGTGGATCTCGCCGTCCAGAGCCTCTATTTCATCGGCTTTTTGGGCTTTTTGTTCTACATCAACTGGAAGCTGACGCTCGCCACGTTCCTCGTGATACCGCCAGCGGCGATGCTCATAGACAGGGCCTCCGCGCAGCTGCGCGTCATAGGAGGCGACATACAGGAGCAGCTGGCCCAGCTCGCCGCTATCGCACAGGAGGCTCTCTCGCAGGTCCGCGTCGTGAGGTCGTTCGCCACGGAGGACAGCGAGGCGGAGCGCTTCGACGCGCAGAGCCGCAAGCACTTCAGATCCATAATGAAGGGCACCCAGACCAGGGGGATCCTGGAGGGCTTGGTGGAGGTGACGCTCTTCGTCGCCATGGCGCCTATACTCTGGCTCGGCGGGCGGGACGTGCTGGCTGGAAACCTGACTGCCGGCGAGCTGGTGGCATTCCTGATCTATCTCGGCCTTTTGGTCGCCCCCGTCCGCACGATATCGCGCTCCGTGAGCACCATACAGCAGGGCGTGGCCTCTGCCGACAGGATATTCGAGATATTGGACGAGAAGGACGAGGTCGCGCTGCTGTCATCGCCGCTCGTCCTGGGCAACATCCGGGGCGAGGTCGCGTTCGAGGACGTCTGGTTCGCCTATGAGGGCGAAAGATGGGTCTTGAGCGGGTTCAGCCTCGCCGTGAGGCCTGGCGAGAAGGTCGCTATCGTGGGGCCGACCGGGACAGGGAAGTCCACGCTGGGCGACCTGCTCCTTCGCTTCTACGACCCGCTCAAGGGGCGGGTGCTCATAGACGGGGCCGACCTGCGCGAGCTAGATCTCAAGGCGTACCGGCGGCGGGTCGGGGTCGTGCCGCAGGACCCTGCCCTTATGAAGGGCAGCCTGGCCTACAATATATCCTACGGGTGCGATGTCCCCCACGAATCCATAAAAAAGGCCGCAGTCATGGCCGGCATCGACGCCTTCGTCTCATCGCTCCCGGACGGTTACGGGACGGAGGTGGGCGAGCGGGGCGTCACGCTCTCGGGCGGACAGAGGCAGCGCATCGCCATAGCCCGCGCGATCGTGCGCGACCCTGCCATACTGCTCATGGACGAGGCCACGTCGTCGCTGGATGCCGTGGTGGAGTCTCAGATACAGGGCGCGATGAACGTGGCGATGGCCGGGCGCACATCCATCGTGATCGCGCACAGGCTCTCGACCGTCCGGGACGCGGACAGGATCGTCGTCCTGGGGGAGGGGCGCGTCCAGGAGGAGGGGACGCACGACGCGCTCATAGCGAAGAGGGGCGCGTATTTCGAACTCTACTCCCTGCAGAGCGGCGGACAGGGCTCGTCCGGCCGAGCGCCTGACGGAGAGGATTGCCTGTGATCGGCATCCTGAACAGCTATCTGCGATACGCCAGGGGCGAGGAGAGCGGGTTCTCCGCATGGCGTCTGCTGGACGTCCTCGACTGCCTGGCCCGTCCGCTCATAAAGATCCGCAACGCCCTCTACGACAGGGGCCTGTTGTGCAGCGCCGACCCCCAGATACCGGTAATAAGCGTGGGCAACCTATGCCACGGCGGCACGAACAAGACGCCGATGGTTGAGATGATATCGCGGAAGCTCCTGGAAACGGGCCTCTCCGTCGGGATAGTGAGCCGGGGGTACAGCGGCAAGACCAAGTCCCCGCTCTGGATAGGTCAGGACAGGCATGGTTCCGACAGGGGCATAACGGGCGACGAGCCGCTGATGCTGGCGAGCCGCCTGCCAGACGCCAAGGTCGTAGTCTCCCGCGACAGGTGCGAGGGAGTGGGGCTCCTCAGCAGACTTGGCGCGGACGTGGCCGTGGCTGACGACGCCTTCCAGCACAGGCGCATGGGGCGCGATATCGACATCGTCCTGATAGACGCCACGTGCCCCTTTGGCAGCGGCAGGTTCTTCCCGTCCGGCATACTGCGCGAGGGCAGGGAGGCGCTCTCCCGCGCTGACATGGTGATACTGACTAAGGTCGGACAGGCGTCGCGGGAGTCCGTCGAGGCTACGACATCCGAAATCTCCGCCTGGGTCGCCCCGGAGAACATATTCACCGCCCGGGTGGTGCTGGAATCGTGGGTCAAACTGGAGTGCGGCGAGATGAAAGACCTGGATCTGGAGTGGGGGCAGGCTGTCCCCGGCGGGAAGTTCGTGGCGTTCTCCGCTATAGGCCGCCCCGACAGCTTTTACAGGTTCCTCTCGTCCCTCGGGACGGAAATACTGGCGAGCAGGTCTTTCCGCGACCACCACAGGTTTTCGTGGAAGGACATAGACGGCCTCGAAAGGCTCGCCGCCGACCTCGGCGCGACCGGTTTCATCTGCACGGAGAAGGACATCCGCAACATGCCCGAAAACCCGTCGATGACGTTGCCGCTCTATATACCGCGCATCACCGTCTCGATCGACAGCGAGGAGTCGTTCTGGCGCCGCCTGACGGAGCTGCTTCGCCCGAACTTCGTGGTGGCCTCCAACGGCTACGGAGAGGACGCCATCGGCGCGCTCCTGGCGTCTTTCCTGCGCAGACGCTTCCCCTCGGCGGACGTGCGCGCGTTCACGCTGGTGGGCAGAGGTGAGGAGTACGCCCGCAGGGGGATCGAGGTCATATCCCCGCCGTCCGAGCTGCCCAGCGGCGGCATCGTGAAATACTCCCTGCGGGCCCTGCTCCGGGATTTCAGGCACGGACTGCGCGGCGACATAAGGAAGCAGATAGGCGCGTGGCGCGCGAACAGGAGGCGCTTCCGCACGCCGCTCTGCGTCGGGGACGTCTACCTGCTGGCCCACACGCTGTGGGGGCAGGGCCTGTGTCCGGCCCTCATCGCCACGGCCAAGAGCGTACACCTGAACGGGCATTGGGGCATTGAGCGCTTCCTGCTCCGCCACAGGGCGCGGCGCGTGTGGACGAGGGACTCCGACACGCAGAATGAGCTGGCCCGCGGCCGCGTCGACGCCGTTTTCGCAGGCAACCCGATAATGGACCTGGCCCTGGACGCGACGGACGGGGACGACCCGTGGGAGTCCATGCCGGAACCACGGATCATGATACTTCCAGGGAGCAGGCCCCGGGCATACGCCGACATACCCCTCCTGATGGACGCCGTGAGCCTCATAGAGGCCGAGATCCCGTGTTCATACCTGATGGTGCTGGCCCCGACTATAGACAGGGAGCGCGTCGTCAGGGAGACGAACCGCGAGACGGACGAAAACGGCATGATAAAGGCAGGAAACGCAAGGGTGAAACTCTTCTCCGGCCCCGCGTCCCAGGCGGCTTACCGTACCCTCATCCTGCTAGGGCTAGGCGGTACGGCCAACCAGGTCGCAGCCGGGATGGGCGTGCCGGTGATATCGATAATCGAACGTGGTAAACTTGTCCAGAAGAAGCACCTCCAGGGCGCGGAGATATTGACGCCCCGGACGCCGGAGGCGCTGGCGGAGGCCGCCGTGAGCCTGATCCGCGATCCTGTGAGGCGCAACGATATGGCCAAGGAGGGTATCAGGCTTTTGGGAGGCCCTGGCGCGCTCGAATCCGTCTGCGGCTACGCGGCGAGCGATCTGGGCTGGGACGCGAGGTGCAGGCTGTACGAGAGGCTGCGGGCCATATGGCTGCCAGCGGCTGCGCCGGCCCAGGAGGCAGATAAGGAAAATATCGAAGACGAGGACTCCTCGGAGGTGAAGAAGCGTTGGGAAAATTCGAGGAAAATCCGCAGAGGGCTTGCGCGGGTCCTGAAAGAGGGAAAAACGGCAAGCTTCTCGTAGTGGCGGGCCCCTGTATGCTGGAATCGCAGGAAATGGGCGCGCGCGTGGCGGCAACCCTCAAGGAGGAGTGCGCGTCCAGGGGCTTTGACTACATATTCAAGGCCTCCTTCGACAAGGCCAACCGCACGTCCATACACAGCGAGAGAGGCCCGGGGCTGGAGAGGGGGCTGGAGTGGCTAGCCCGTATCCGCGATGGCGTCGGGGTGCGCGTAACGACGGACATTCACGAGCCGCACCAGGCCGAACCGTGCGCCCGCGTGGTTGACATGCTCCAGATACCGGCGTTCCTGTGCAGGCAGACGGATCTCCTGGTCGCAGCCGCGAAAACCGGCAAACCGCTCAACATAAAGAAGGCGCAGTTCTTGGCGCCGGAAGACATGGCGAGCGTCGTGGAAAAGTGCCGGGACTCCGGCGCTTCTGACGTGATGCTCTGTGAGCGCGGGACTGCCTTCGGCTACCACAGGCTCGTGGTGGACTTCACGTCCCTCCTCGTGATGCGCGGCCTGGGCTGCCGCGTCATGTTCGACGCGACGCACAGCGTCCAGCGGCCGGGCGGCCTGGGTTCCGCGACGGGCGGGGACAGGCGCTTCGTCCCGATGCTCGTTCGCGCCGCGCTTGCGATAGGCGTCGACGCGATATTCATGGAGGTTCACCCAGACCCGGAAAAAGCGAAGAGCGACGGCCCCAACATGATCCCCCTGGACAGGGCGGGCTGGCTTCTGGACCAGATCCGCGAGGCCGACGCGTTGTCGAGGGACAGGCTGGGCTTTGCCACGCTCGACTGGTGAGGGATATAACGAGGTGAAAAGTATGGACGACGGGGCTATAAACCCAGCGGGGTGCGGCGCAGAGGCGATCACGGACGAAGAACTCCTGAGCGTCGGCAGGGATGTCCTCCTGGAGGAGGCGCGGGCCGTGGAGATTTTCGCGGGGAGAATGGGCCGCGAGTTCGCCAAGTCAGCGAGGATGCTCGCGTCGTGCGGGGGGCGCGTCGTAATTACAGGGCTAGGCAAATCGGGCCTCATCGGGCGTAAAATCGCGGCCACGTTCGCTTCGCTGGGCCTTCCCGCCTTCTTCCTGCACGCCACCGAAGGTTCTCACGGCGACCTGGGGATGGTGCGCCCGGACGACGTGGGCATATTCATCAGCAACAGCGGCGAGACGGCCGAACTCTTGGCTCTGCTGCCGTATTTCAGGCGCATAGGCGCTTCCGTGATCGCCATGACCGGCAAGGCATCGTCCACGCTCGCCAAGAACTCCGACATCGTCCTGGACGTAGGCGTGGAGAGGGAGGCCGACCCCCTGGGCCTGGCGCCGACGAGCAGCACGACGGTGCAGGTGGCGGCCGGGGACGCGCTGGCTGGCGCGTTCACGAAACTGCGCGGCCTCGGCCCGGACGACTTCGCCCTCTTCCACCCAGGCGGGGCGCTGGGGCGCAGCCTCCTCCTGACGGTGGGGGACATCATGGGGCGGGGGGAGCGCTTGCCCGTCACAAGGCTCGACTCGACCGTGAAGGACGCGCTGTTCGAGATAACGAGCAAGGGTTACGGCGCGACCGCCGTGGTGGACGGCAATGGGGATCTGTGCGGCATATTCACGGACGGCGACCTCCGCAGGTTCATGGAAAAGCACGGAACCCAGGCGCTGGATCTCGCTATCGGCCGAGCAATGACCAGAGGCCCGCGCACCATCGTCCCGACGAGGCTAGCGAGCGAGGCCGTCCGCGTCATGGAGAGGTGCAAGATATCCGTGCTCATAGCCGTCGACGGCAACAAGCCGATCGGCATCATACACCTGCACGAGCTGTTGAAGGCGGGGGTGTCCTAGATGGGCTTCGCCATGACGGCATACGCGGCGGCGTCTTCCATAGCCTACCCGTTTATCGAGGGCTGGCTGCGCAAGCGTCACGCCGAGGGGTTCGACGAGAGGCAGGGCATGTACCCGGCCTGGAAAATCGAGAGGCTGAAACCGGGCAAGACGCTCTGGCTGCACGCTGTCTCCGTGGGAGAAGTCCAGGCAGCGAGGCCCATAGCGGACAAAATAGCCGCTTCCGGATGGGACGGCGCCGTCCTGCTGTCCACTGTGACTGAAACGGGCGCGCAAAACGCCGACATGCTCATGGGCCCGAAGATAGCGGCGCGCGTTTTCGCCCCCTGGGACATACCGAGGATAACGAGGCGCGCGGCAGACGCGATAGGGCCAGCCGTCTACGCCACCGTCGAGACGGAGGTCTGGCCGAACATCCTGTTCGAGATGAAGCGGAGGGGCATACCGGCGCTCCTGATCAACGGCAGGATATCTGACAGGAGCCTCGCGCGGGCGAAGATGGCGATGCCCCTGCTGAAAGAGGCATACGGCCTGTTCGACGCGCTCCTGGCGCGCAGTGAGGAGGACGCGGCCCGCATGTCGTTTATGGGCGCGGAAAGATCGAGGATAACCGTCACCGGCGACACGAAGGTCGACGCGATCATCGAGAGGAGGGAGAGCGCCGCGCCGAAGATCCACGGACTGCGCGAAAAAATCCTGCCGGGCGGCGGCGTCTGCTTCGTGGCCGGCAGCACGCACCCTGGAGAGGACGAAGCGGTGCTGGAGGCCTTTGGGCGCCTGAGGGCCGGCAATGACCCATTAGAAGGCGCGAAGCTCGTCATCGTCCCGAGGCACCCCGCCCGGTCGGAGGAGATACTTCAGAAAGCCAGGCTCAAGTGCAGCGCGGAGCTTTACTCGAACCTGCGCGGCCCCCTTGAGGCGGACATACTGATAGTGGACGTGATAGGCACGCTCTTCGAGCTGTACGGCCTGGCCACGGCTGCCTTCATAGGCGGCAGCCTCGTCCCGAGGGGCGGCCAGAACATACTGGAGCCGGCGATATGGGATGTCCCCGTCCTGCACGGGCCGCACATGGAGAATTTCGCAAGACACGCGAGCGAGCTGGACGCCGCGGGAATGTCCTTCCGCGTCGAGACGGCGGACGACATAGAGAGACTATGGCGCCTTGTGGCAGATGATGCCATCCCGCGCAAAGAGGGCAGCCGGGGTTACTTCGCGGCGAACTCAGGCGCCGCCGAAAGGACGCTGGCGGTGCTGGGAAGATACCTGGCGCTCCCGTAGCTAATTTAACCAACTCGTCTATTACAAGTTGATTTGAAAGAAAACCTCAACGCTTCGCGTTGGGCGCAACGCGCGTCGCGCTATTCCGATTCTAAGGAACCGCTGATTAAATAACCTTTGGCTGCAATGAGCATCTTCGCCCGTTCCCTTCATGTCAGCCGCAAAAATGGTCCTCAACGTAGCTCTGCTACGCCTGTGGCCATTTTCACGGATGCCATTTCGGGAAGCGGACGAATCTGCTCCATTTCGCTCAAAGAACATTTAATCAGCGATTCCCTAAATCAATTATAGTTCTTTTGAGTTAGAATCGGAATTACCCGGCATCGGCGCGCCCTCCGATGCTTGTCAGGCGATGCTTCAACTCCTTGCATAAAACCAGCGTTATGCTTGTCGCTTCGTTGCGGACGATGTCCTTATAAAGGCGAAAAATTATCCTCCTGTAACACTGCCTCGTGTGAGCGTGCATCAGAGGGGAGCGGCCGAAGACGTCGAACATGAGATCCGCGACCTCCTCCGGTCCGAGCCTGCCCCAGGGGGTTTTGAGAAAGGTTTTCCAGTAAAGGCGGTGCAGCGCGTTGAATTTTGGCCCGTTCCACGGCTTTCCGGGGCCAACCGCGTGCAGGATGTTATCAGAGATGTCGCCGTCATGGGAGTGACAGTTGTTGAACTTGCTGTCTATGATCTTTATGTCCCCCCTGAAACATGAGTTGATCATGTCCTGATCCACATGTCTCGTGATATGGGCATGGCGCGCATACCACTCTATGCTCTGTGGGATCAATTCATACCTTTCCCTTATCCGGGCGATATTAAGCAACAAAACGCCGGTATTTATGTATGCCTTTCTATCGCAGCCAATCAGGGCGAATTCCAGCGCGACCGATGAAAAACGGCCATAAGGTCTCAAGCGCCCTCTATCCAATGCGCCTGCGACGGAATTTTCGCCAAGCGGGATGTCCCACAGCTGCCTGATATCCATGTTGACGACGATGTCGCTGTCCAGATAGATGACCTTTTCAGCGGTAACGACCTCTGGGATCAGCAGACGAAAGAGAGCGCCAACCGAGAGTTTTTCCTTAGCCGAGCGAGTCGCGTCGCGCCCCATCCGCCCTATAGCCTGCGAAACGTCGTGAAACTCGATCATCTGGGCTGACGTCTCCGCCACCTCTCTCAGAAACGACCGATTTTTCTCCGTCAGGGTCTCGTCGTGCAGTATGTGCACGCAAACGGCGCTCCCTGTCCTCTCGAAAATGGATGTCATGACGACCCCGGAATGTCTTGAGTAACCGCCGTTTGGATCATGGATGGCCAGGGCGACGTGTATGGTTTCGCCATCTTTCGCCAAAACAAAGCCTCCCTCCGAGTCCGTAAATGTGAAAACCGTGCAATTTTACCGTAAACGAACCAGATTTACCAGCGCCCAGGAGCGCGTCAAAGGCATATTGGGCGCGCGTTTTTATCCGGCGGCCCATCCATGGCTGGCTCGGCCCTCAACGAGCATACAAATTTATGCCTGAAATTTCAGGAACATTTCATAGTGATTTTCGTTAAAAAAACGATCATTATCTTCTTAATGGAAATTATGTCTTTTAAGGAAGTAACGATTCCGAGAGAGACGGCCATTTTTTATCATTCAGAGAAGCAGGGCTAGCGGGGATGAGCCAGAGACGACAGACAGACGGATAAGAGCGAAGAGCCGCGGGGAAGCACCTCGCGGCCTTTATACGTAAGGATCAGGGGGTGAGGGCTGTGCGGCCGATGGAAAAGGGCTTCGTTGATTTCATGGATCAGTTCAAGACTGAGGAGGATTGCCATAAACACTTCTTTCACATCAAGTGGCCGGGTGGTTTCACGTGCCCTAAATGTCAGCGCAAGGAATATACCCTCCTGAAAGACCGCAGCCTTTATCAATGCCGCAATTGCGGACGCCAGACGTCCATAACGGCCGGGACTGCCATACACGGGAGCCACTCGGGGCTCAGGGAATGGTTCTGGGCCGTCTTCCTGTTCACTCACGACAAAAAAGGCAAGTCGCCCACCGCCCTCGCAAGGGGCATCGGGGTATCTCGCTTCACGGCCGCGCACATGATAAAAAAACTGAGAGGTGTCTTAGGGGACGCGGACACGACGTACTACCAGGACGGCATAGTTACTGTGGATGACGCTTTGTGGCTGTTATCTCTGCGGTGGGTGGCATTTTTCCGAGCCCGGCGCTCGAGGGCCGGGGGGAAGGTGAGAAGGCGAGGCGCATCTTGCTTAAAGCAACCTCTATGAAAATGCCTTTTTTTAAAAAAGTTATTGAATTTATAATCAAAGGGGGATTTAGTGACCCAGGATTTTTGCACGGTCGCGCTTCCCACTTTACAGAGGACGAAGGTGAGAAAATATGTCTCTGACGGTCGAGCAAATTTTAAAAATACCCGAATTATCGGGAGTCACGCTAATAGCTGGCGAATCCGGGCTTATGAAAAACGTGAGGAGCGTGAACGTCATGGAAACCCCGGACATCTCCCAGTGGCTTCGGGGAGGGGAGTTTTTGCTCTTCTCCGGCTATCAGTTTCGCAACAGCGCCAAAGGCTTCGAGGATTTCGTCAGGGGCATGTATGAGGCTGGGATCGTGGCGCTGGGTTTTAAAAACAGGTTCATCAGGCAAATATCCCATGGGGCCAAGGATTTTGCCGACCAGGCCGGCTTCCCCATCCTCATGCTCCCCCTTGAGCTGTCCTACTCAGACATCATGCGCATCGTGATCATGAACTCCGAGGAGGTGGGGAGCGTGCGGTTTTCCGAAACCGTGCTGCGCTCCTTCTCGGATATTTTAAGGGACGGGGGCGGTTCCTCCGATGTGCTTGCGAACATGGAGTCTCTTTTGAACTGCGGCGTGTGTTTCGTAAGCGATACGATGAAAAAACGCTATTACTCATCGGGGAGATCCTTCCCGGAAGACTGCTTTACGGAGGACGAGGGGGCGCTCCTCGAAAAGTATCGGCACGAGCGCGTCACCCTTTCGCAATTCGTCCACGGCTACTTCATCTTCGAGCGCGACCCAGCCGGCAACGCGCTCTGGCACGTAATCCTGGAGCACGCGAAGACCGCTATGCACCTGGCGCTCCAGAAAGAGATCATGGCGATGGAGATAGAGGCCCGTTATCACAACGAATTCGTGCAGGATCTGCTGATGGGCAACATACGGCATCACGAGGAGATCATCAACAGGTCCCGCGCCTTCGGGTGGGATCTTACGGGAAAGCTCCGTGTCGTCATCTTCAATATAGACAGCAACGATAAAAACGGCGCCGGCGAGCGATTGCCAGACGAAGGCGCAGCGAGGCACCAGGAGGCAAGGGAGCGCGTCTACGCCATCTGTAAAAACGAGATGAACTTCGTCTTTCAAAACCTTCCCTGCCTCACGATGAGCGAGTACATCGTCTTCATAGTGAATGTCGGGCGGCGACAGAATTTCAGCGAGAAGCTGCTGCAGTGCTGCAAGGATGTCCAGGAGAAAGTGAGGGCCAGCACAGGATACACCCTTTCAGTGGGGATCGGGAACGAAAAGAACGGTTTTGGGAAGTTGAGCGAGAGCTACGACGAGGCGAGGCGCGCTATAGAGATGATGCGCAATTCGAGCGGAGACGGAGGCCTTCACGTGTGGGACGAAATGGGCGTCCTCACGGTCTTGGCGCCCATCGCTGGATCCGCTGAGGCGCACAAATTTTTCGTCTCCCGCCTCGGCAAGCTCCTGCACGACGAGAACCTGCTGTACACCCTGCGGGTCTTAGTCGAGCAGGACTGGAATTTCAAGGCAACGGCACGATGGCTCAAGGTTCACTACAACACGATCCACTATCGCTATGAGAGGATTTGCGAACTCACCGGCCTGGACCTGTCCACAGGTGAAAAACGCCTGGAAGCGGCAGTCGCCCTGAAACTCCTCCATCTCAACCCAAAGCTGCACTGAGGCCAGTTTGCGAGGAAAAGTAAATGCCCTCGTCCTGCCGGGCATCCGTTCGCTTGACATGTGCCAGCGTTGTTGGTAAAAATGCTACAGGTTCGCGCGGACACGCATCTCGCCGCTGCGGACGGGGGAGGGGAAAAGCATAGGCACGAACAGCGTCCTTCTGGCCTTTGCCCTGACGCTCGTGGCCGGGCTGTCAACTGGAGTGGGGTCGGCGCTGGCTTTTTTCGTCAAGCGCGCCAACAACCGGTTTCTGGCCCTGAGCATGGGATTTTCCGCCGGGGTTATGGTCTATGTGTCGTTCGTCGAGATTCTGGCAATAGCCCGGACGCACCTCACCGCAGAGTGGGGTGAGGCCGGAGGGGCGTGGGGGACCGTGGGCGCGTTTTTCGGTGGGATAGCGCTAGCGGCCGTCATAGACAAGCTTGTCCCGGAGGGAGAGAACCCGCACGAGGCGCACACCATAGAGGAGCTGTCAATGACCGCCGAAGAGCACGCGCTAAAACACCATGACATGTCAAAGCTGCACCGCACTGGCATGTTTACGGCGTTAGCCCTGGCCATCCATAACTTTCCGGAGGGCATGGCCACGTTCACGGGAGCTCTGATCGAGCCTGCGCTCGGGACGGCGATCGCCATAGCGATAGCCATTCACAACATACCGGAGGGCATCTCCGTGTCGGTGCCCATCTTCTACGCGACCGGCGACCGCAAAAAGGCCTTCGTCTACTCCTTTCTCTCCGGCTTGGCGGAACCCCTGGGCGCGCTCGTGGGATACGTGCTGCTCATGCCGTTCTTCACCGAGGCCCTTTTCGGCGTGCTTTTCGCCGCAGTGGCAGGGATCATGGTGTTCATCTCCTTTGACGAGCTGCTCCCTACCGCCGAGGAGTACGGCGAACACCACCTCTGCATTTACGGGCTCGTGGCCGGCATGGCCGTCATGGGCCTTTCGCTGCTCCTGTTTTTGTGACGCCTGGTAAACCGGCGCCGCTCCGCTTATTTGGGGGCAGGCGTTCGTTCGATCAGGGATTCGTTGACTTTGCGAGGAAGAGGGGATTTGCAATGCTTGGCATGAATTACAGGCTGAGAGAGCTTGAAGAGAGGGGCCTGCCGATAATGACAGGCATAGTCGGCGCTGGGCAGATGGGCCGAGGGCTGGTAGTGCAGATGGCGTCCATGAAGGGGATGCGGCCAGCAGTCGTAGCCGACGTCGTAATGGAGAACGCGAAAGCCGCATTCGACTGCGCCGGGCTTTCGGAGGGCAGGGACTACGATTTCGCCGGCACGGTCGAGGAGGGGGACAAACTCCTGGCGGAGGGGAAGTGCGTCGCCTCGGAGAACAGCGAGCTCGCCACGAAGTGCCGCGCCATCTATTGCGTCGTGGACGCCACTGGCGCCCCGGAGGCAGGGGCGAAGGCGGCCATCGACGCGATCAACTGCAAAAAGCACATAGTCATGCTCAACGTGGAGACCGACGTCTGCATAGGCCACATACTCCATAAGCTCGCATCGAACGCCGGCGTCGTCTACACAGGCAGCGCCGGGGACGAGCCCGCCGCCACGATAGAGCTCTTTGACTTCGCGGATGCCCTGGGCTTTGACGTGCGCGTGATCGGCAAGGGCAAGAACAACGCCGTCGACTACGACTGCACGCCGGAGAGCGTCGCGGAGGAGGCGAAGGGCAAGGGTGCCAGCGCCAAGATGATCTGCTCGTTCAAGGACGGCACGAAGACGATGGTGGAGATGACCGCGATGGCGAACGCCACCGGCTTCCTGCCGGACGTCATGGGGGCGCACGGCGCTTCGGGGAGCGTGAAGGATCTGCCGGATCTGCTCAGTCTCAAGAGCGAGGGGCGGGGCGGCATACTGAACAGCTACAGGACGATAGAGTACGTGAACGGCGTCGCGCCGGGCGTGTTCCTCATCTTCGCGTCCGACAGGCCGGACGTGAACCACGAGCTGCAATACTTGAAGCTCGGCAGCGGCCCGAACTACGCGCTTTACAGGCCGTACCACCTGGCGAGCCTGGAGACTCCGCTGTCCGTCGCAAAGGCGTGTCTCGACGGGATGCCGACCATCGTGCCCCGCGCCGGGCACGTGGCAGAGACCGGCACGGTAGCGAAGCGTGACCTAAAGGCGGGCGAACGCCTAGACGGCATAGGTGGCTTCACCGTCCGGGGGACGTTCATCTCGTCACGCGACGCAGAGGAGAAGGATGTCCTGCCCTTGGGCCTCGTCAACAAGAACACCGTGATGAAAAGGGACGTAGAGCGCGGCGGGCTGATCACCTACGCGGACGTGGACCTCGATCAGAGCGCCCTGGTCCTGCAACTCCGTAGGCTGCAGGACGCGCTGTTCATCAAAGCAACCGCTTTACGTCGACGAGCAAGCCCAATGTCCTTTTAACGCAATTATACAGAGGCGACAGGGCGAGCGCTTCTTGACAAAAGCGGAATAGGGCATCTTCCCCCATCTCCGCGTAAACGTAAACGACAATCCGCAGATCCTGTAAATCCGGCGCCTGGTCATAACCTTGCACGCGCAGCAAATTCAAAGGATTGGCCAGTTTGGCTGTGAGCCTGCCTTCAAGATCCTCGATGCATACATGTTTGTGCCTGGCTTGTTCCAGCAACGCCAACAAAACGCCGCCAAGCAAACCGCCTAAAAAATGATCCAAGCTGCTGACGCCGGCGTACTCTGTATCAAAACTGACTTGCGCGTCCATCTCTAAGACGCGCTTGTCAGTGAACACTTTTATTTTAGCATTATGTTCATCGCTGACTGCCCGTAAACTCAAATCAAAGAAACGGGTCTCGTAAATGTCACGTCCCATGGCAGCCCACCATCAGGAAGACGCCGCGAAGTGGCGGCCGCGCAGCGTTTCAGCCGCGCCGGACAGCGCTTCTAGCTTGTGTTTTATTGTTTCTGCGGTATTAACCGGCCTGTTTCCAAAGGTGGCAAAACCGCAATCCGGGTTCAGCCATAAGCGTTCCTTCGGTATCCATCCCAACGCTTCTTCGGCTCTGGAAACAATGGCGCTGGCGCTTTCTACGGCATCCGTCCTGGGATTGATCACCCCCAGCCCTAAGGCCATATGTCCGCTTATTCGGCGATCCGAAAGCAGGGAAGGCAGATCGCCGGCCCTGGGCGTGGAAAATTCGAGGGCGAGCAGATCCGCGCCCACGGCGGCGAATGTATCCAGCAAAGGCGTGTATGGGCCGGAGAGCAGGGTCGTCTCGTCTTTGCTCCAGTTGCCCCGGCATACGTGCAGGGACGCGACGCTTTTATTCCGGTCTACGGCATCCAGTACCCTTCGGATCAGGTTTGAGGCAAAGGCGAGTTCTTCCGCGGGATCTTTTTTTTCGGACAGGGCCGCGCACATGAACGTCCGGGGCCTGCTTTCCGTAAATACCACCTCAGTCAGCACCGGCTCGTCAAATTGGATGACTTCGACTCCGGCCTCCTGCAACCGCGTTATTTCAGCTTTCAGTATAGCGACGACATCATCGCCCAGCCCTTCCTTGTTTTCATAGGCAAGCCTCGATAGTTTGGGCAGCCACATGGAGCGGGTGAGCAGATAAGGGCCAGGCAAAGTTACCTTTACAGGTTTGGAAGTGAGTTTTTTCAGCAATAGCAATTCATTTAGGACAATGTCGCCCCGATCGCGCAGCTTACCGACGCAGATTGCGTTTTTGATGCCGACCGAAGGCACGTCTAAAGTGACGAGTATTTTTTCAAAAGTTTTTTTGTCGTCTATATACTCCAGAAGTTCGCCCATGTTTTTCATCTGAACGCCATCCAGTTTGTCCGCAACGAAAGATACATAATTGTCGCGGCTCAGTTCGCCGCTGGTGATAATGTCGATTCCGGCATTTTCCTGCATACGGACCGCTTTTCCCGTCTCCTGGAAGATCAGGCGGTCAAAATCGGAACGCCCCAACCTGCCGTGCCGGAGGTCGCGGAAGGCTCGCAATACTTCCTCCGACCGTGGCAGGCTGCCCATGAGCGCGGTAGGGAATAAAGGGATATCCTTTATGGGCACAGGGCTTTCAGCATCCTCCGCAAATCTCCTATCGATACTAAGAGAAAAACCGCAGGTATTCGTTGGCCCCCCGCAACTGCCCAAAACCGCTCAACCTACCGGGTTCCCATCGTTTCAGTCCCTCCATGTCCATCATTTTCCGGTGGCTGGGGTTATCGTAATCCATCCTGCGCAGGACACGGGTCCATTCGTCGAAACGTTCCCCGGGAAAACCCTCGCGCCCGACAAAGATACAGTGGTCAAAGAGATCTGTAGTGCCTATGACCCCTAGTTTGTTTCCATCAGCCGTGCCGTCTTTTTCCCATGCTTCCCAATTTAAATCCAACGCCACTGACACATCCAGATCCCCCGCCGAAAGGGCTTTAAGGGCTTCCATCTCGCCGCCTACATGATCTCCGTGCAGCCCAACGCCGACGTCAAACCTCTTTTCAACGTAATCCTCCTGATACTCAAGGCCGTTCTGGTGCAGGCAATAAATGGGGATCAGCCTGGCCTGCGGGGAGTCCAGGGCGCCGAACCCGATCGTCTTTCCTTTTAAATCCTTGAATCCGCCAATGCCGCTGTCTTTTTTGGCGATGAAGCAGGTTTTTCTATCTCGGTCGGTATCGCGCATAGCCCCGTACAAGCACTTCCCGCCACTCCTGAGATGTGAATCGAGCCAAGCTAGCGGAGAATTCCACGCGACATCGATCTCTTGTGCCATAAGGCCGTCGACCTGCGCCGTATAGTCTTTATAAAAAACGCATTCTATCGGCATTCCTTCTGTTTTGAAAAAATCCGCGATAATCCCCCAAATGACAGTTACCTTTGGGTCATAAATCACCGCCCCCACTTTTATTGCCTCGCTCAACATTATCGCTCCTTTACGGTTGCGGGGCCGGACGTTTGGGCGTTCCGGCCCCTCTTTGCAAGCCAATCAACCGCCTCGCGTCAGGGGATAGGTTGATCAGTGAGCGCCTTCCCCAACCAGACCAGCAATACATCCACGCTTGGCGCCATGATCTGCCCGGCATAAGCGTCGCGCAGCAGGCGCTCGATTTCCGTATGCTTATTGTATGCCTTGCCGCCACCCACGCGCATGGCGAGCCTGCCGCATTCAATGACTGACTCGGACGCGAACACCCTTGACGCGATAATCTTGGCAAGCGCGTCCGCTTCGCCCGCCACTGCCGCCCTGGCCGCTTCCAGGGCAAATAGTTTGGAAGCTTGCGCCCTCGCGTAAATATTCGCCAAGTGAATTTGCACCGTCTCAATGTTGCACAGCGCCTGCCCGTCGGGATAGACCCGCTGCTTTGCGTGCCGAGTCGCGATGTCCAGCAGGTTCTGGCACACGCCGGCGTATATAGCGGCCAGCCCCAAGACAAATGGCGGGGCCACTGCCGTAAGCACCTGCTCTAAGCCAGTGCCTTCCGCGCCGATGCGCCAAGACTCGTCCAGGGTGACGTCGTCAATTTTCATAGGGCAGGAAATGTTGCCGCGCATACCCAACCCGTCCCAGAGTTCCATCTGGAAAGTCAAGCCCGGCGTGCCCAAGGGGAAAAGCCAATTGTCGACTCCGTCTTTTACATTGATGGAAGGGGCTATCACTAAATAATACGACGCGTTTTCAGCGGATGTCACCATGCTTTTAACGCCGTTGAAGGTGACTCTGTTATCACTGCTCCGTACTTTTATCTCGGATTTATAGAAATGGGTCCCGGTGCCGAATTCGCTGTATGCCAATGCGAGGAAGCGTTTTTTTTCCACTACGTCTTTGACGACTGTCTCTTTCATTTGATCGCTGCCGTAACTCATAACGCACATCAAAGCTACGTTGTGCATCATGTAGCACAGCGCCGTGGAAGCGTTGCCTTCGGCAAACGCGCGGCAAACCTCGGCGTGATCGAGGAGGGTCTTTCCCAATCCGCCCACTGCCTCTGGCAGCAACAATTTAAAATAACCTCGCTCGCCCATTTTTTCAAATGATTCCTTAGGGAATTCCGCTTTTTTGTCAATTTCTTTGCTGTAAGGCGCTACGAACTCTTCCGCAAATTTTTTTGCCTCCGCATAAGTATCGCTCATTGTCATTCTCCTTATCGCGCCCCAGGCTGTTCAAGAGCGTCATGCGATTTTTGATCAAGCGCCTGACGCCAAAAGATTTTAACGGCGGCGTTTATCCGTAAGGGAGCGTCCCGTTAACGCCCGATTGAAATCACATTGGTATCAGGCAAAAAATCCTATTCAGGGCCGAAGGATACCCGGCCGTTTCCAATATCTTTCGCGCATCACCCGTATATCCGAACTGCCGCGCTGTTCAGATCAAAATAGGCATCCCCCTCTCTGGGTTCAGGAGACAGCACACCCATACATGCGCCACGCGCACACATAACCCACTGGCGATACATTCCGTTCGCCGCGCTACGGCACAATCAAACGTTACTGGGTTCCCTGAGTATTTTGCAATGCCGCCCTATGGGCTACTTTGACGCCTTAACGTTACACTATCGAGTAAGTCAAGTCAAATACGCATATTTGATAAAAACCCAGGCAGCTATTGAGATATTTGATAACTCGAAGCTTGCGAACGCCGCCACTTGTCGGCGCCTCGCGTTTATTCGGCGGGGCGGTAGTGCCTACACGCGGACATACGAGCACTATGCATATGGGTCGATGTTGCGGCTGTCCAGGGCAGAGTTCCTGAAATAAAGCGCTGTGTCGATAGAGACCATGATGAAGTTGAGCGAGTACGCCACGAAGAGCAGACTGCCCAGGTCGTCCAGCAGGACCGTCTTCGCGAGGCCCGCCAGGTAGCCGGCGAGGACGATGCAGAGGAAGAACAGGCTCTTTCCCTTTGCCGTCCTCGACCTCCACGACTTCAATATGGACGCCGGCCACGCCGCCCCGAAGCAGAGGATCATGACCAGTTCCAGGAATTTCGCTACTTCTCCGGCGCCCATAATAAACGCATCGCCTCGCGGTCAGCCGTTCGGGCCGGCACGGAGCAGATATTCCGCCAGCTCTTGCATGGCGACGTTGCCCCCGCTCAAAAGCGCGACGGCCTTCCCGCTCTTTGCGAGACGAGCCAAGGCGCCCGACAGGATCGCGGCCAGCGCCACTGCGCCCGTCGGCTCCGCCAGGAGCTTGCAGCGCTCCAGCAGAACGCGCTGCGCGTATAGAATTTCCCCCTCCGTGACCTCTATCATCCCATCGACGTACTTTTGAACCAGCGGGAACGTCAGCTCGCCCGGTATGGTCGTCCTGATCCCGTCCGCCGCAGTCTCTATCCTGTCGAGCGCAGTCCTCTTGCCGTTCTTGAACGACAGGCCCGTGCTGTTGCTGCCCGCTGGCTCGACTCCGAAGATCTTTACGTTTGGCCTTTTTTCCTTCACTGCGACCGCTATCCCTGAGATGAGGCCGCACCCACCTGTCGGGACGAGGATTACGGAAGCGTCATCAAGATCCTCGATTATCTCAAGGCCCGCCGTCCCCTGCCCGGCCATGACCAACGGGTCGTCATATGGGTGGATGAAGGCGCCCCCGCTCTCCTTGGCGAGCTTTTCCGCGAAGGAGAGCCTCTCCTGGGAGGTCTTGCCGCAATAGACGAGGTTCGCGCCGTAGCCCTTGATGGACGCCGCCTTGACCGGCGAGCCACCCTCGGGCATGACGACAGTGGCGCCGTATCCGAACCGAGCCGCCACACAGGCCACGGCCTGTCCGTGATTGCCGGACGACCCCGTCACGACGCCCCTTTGCCCCTCATGAGGCGCAATCGACATTACTTTGTTGGACGCGCCCCTGATCTTGAAGGATCCAGTCTTTTGAAGGTTTTCTGCCTTGAGGAACACCTCAAAGCCGCTCCACTCGCTGAAGGTCGACGACCTGATGAGAGGCGTCCTCCTCACGACCCTGGAGATTCGCTCCCGGGCATCGAGGACGTCATTTATGGTGATTGCTTGCAACTATAAAACCTCCACGCGCAATAAATCTGGATTCGCGGTATTATTTATTTATCCGTCGAAAGCGGCCTATTCACCTGCGTTCGCGCCGGAAGCGTCGTTTGCGGCGCCGCCCTTGGCGTCTGAGCCGCCGTTCCCGCTGCCCGAATCTGACCCTGAGCTGCCCTTGGCGTCTGAGCCGCCGTTCCCGCTGCCCGAATCTGACCCTGAGCCGCCCTTGGCGTCTGAGCCGCCGGTCCCGCTGCCCGAATCTGACCCTGAGCCGCCGATCCCGCTGCCCGCAG
>JAIRNC010000099.1 GCA_031258255.1 Synergistaceae bacterium | reverse complement strand
ATCAGAAGCCGCCTCTTTTCGCCAGTCACGTCAGTCCCCTCCTAGCAATTCCAAGATCCTCCGCGCGCAGTTAAGGGCGCCGTCTTTTTTCACGAGGCCCTCCAAAGAGCTGGCGTCCGGTTCGTATGAGAGCGCCCCGTAAATGTCGCCGCGCCCAATGTCCTTCCATCTGCCCAGGTCGAGCGCCGCTCCCATCCTCGCCAGCTTCTCGCCAAAACCGTCCTGGTTCGGGGCGACGGAAAAGACGGCGACGCGTTTTCCCATCGCCAATGCCTCATAGGCAGTGACGCTGGCAGTGCAGATAACAAGGCGCGCGCGGGAGAGCAAGAGCGGGAAATCGTCCGAGCCGTGGAATATCTCGATATTTCCCCTGCCAAGCGAAACTTCGCGGACAGCCTCAAGCCTCGCGGGGGAGACGAGAGGCCCTTGCGCGATCACGAGCGGCGGCCAGTCCGCGCCCCACCAGCAGGCCATGTCGAACGCTGTGTCAGCAACGTCCGCCGCGCCTGGCGCGAACAGGACGTAATCCCGTTCCTCAGGTTCGAGCGTCCAAAACTCCCTGCGCAGGAGCGCGTAATCCGGGCCAATCAGACAGTCGCATCCGTTCTGCCCGTAAGGCTCGCGTGACGCGCCGATCCCATAATTGATCACTATGCCCGCCTGCGCCGCGACATCCCTGTCGTACAGGTCGTCTATCACGACGAGCTTTTGGGTCTTTGAAATATCCCTGAGGAAACTGACGGGCGCAAGATAGCTGTCTACGACGGTGAACCGATGTCCGCCGGCTGATTCCAGCGCCTCTGGGCCGAATATGCCCTCCAGGCAGGTTTTATTTTTTATGCCAAGGCTCTCCGCCTGGGGCGCCGCGCCCATGTTCAGTATCCAGTCGCATTGTGTCCCTTGCTCCTCCAGAGCCTGAGACAGGGCGAAACAGCGCGACAGATGCCCGCCCCCGATGTTTTTACCGGCGTTCGTGACTATGACGGCCTTCATGAGGCCCTCAGTCCAGCATCTCCATCGTAATCCAGGAATCGCCGGGGATGTCGAGCGCAGCCCTGCGACCCACGACCCACTGCATATATTTCGGACGGATGCCGTGCCCAGGCCTCTTGGCCATCAGCATGTCCTCCGTGATTACTGTTCCCTTTCCGATATCGGCCGCTGCGTGTATGCTGCGGCGCGCGTACCCGTAAGCCACGAGTTCCTCCTGTGCCGGCCCGGATTTCATGCCGTTCCCGAGGGCCGATTCGATTTCGCGTATCTGGCGCACAAGTTCAGCGAGTTCGCGCGGCTCTATGGCGAACGAGTGATCCGGCCCCTTCATGGTCCTGTCCATGGTGAAGTGCTTCTCTATTATCGACGCCCCCATGGCCACGGCCGCCGTTGAGACGTGTATCCCCAGCGTGTGATCCGAGAGGCCGACCGGGACGCCGAACGCCCGCCGCATCGTCTCCATGCTCCGCAGGTTCATTATCTTAGCCGGCGCGGGGTAGCAGGAGGCGCACTGGAGCAGCGCCACGGAGTCGTTCCCGCGCTCGCGGCAGGCCGTCACGGCATCCTCTATCTCCCCCATGTTCGCGAGTCCGGTGGCGATGATCATGGGCTTGCCCTTCGAAGCGGCGTGCCGTATCAGCGGCAGATCCACTATCTCGAAGGAGGCTATCTTAAAGAGGCCGGACACGGCGTCCAGCTCATCGACGGCGGCCAAGTCGAATGGCGCGGCAAAGAACAGTATGCCCTTCGAGGCGCAGTAGCCTGACAGCTCAGGCAACCATCCGCGTGGCGTAGCGACGCTCTCTATCAGCCTGGAGACGTTGCCGCCGTCGTACCCGAGCCGTTCGTCGTCTTTGGCCGAATAAAGTGTCGGGGCGCTGTAAATCTGGAACTTCGCCGCGTCCGCGCCCGCTTCAGCCGCAGCGTCGATCAGCTCCTTCGCCAGGCCTAGCGAACGGTTGTGGTTTGAGCCAATCTCGGCTACGATAAAAGCACGCCCCTGTGGCCATGGAAAATCGCTCATCAGAGTACCAGTCGACAGATCTACCCTACCCTGTAGACCCAGCCGTGCTTGTCCTCCAGCACGCACGTCTGGATCCCTGTGATCTCGTCGTACAGCCTCTGTGAGACCTTGCCGATCCTGCCGTCGTTAAAGCGCATGACGATGTCGTTCCACTTGAGCTCGCCGATGGGGGAGATGACAGCGGCCGTGCCGGTGCAGAAGACTTCATCGACGCGACGCGCATCGTAAGCGCGGGCCAGCTCGTCGATGGATATTTTCCGCTCTGACATGGGCATACCCCAGCTCTTGACCAGATCGATGACGGACATGCGGGTGACGCCCGGGAGTATGCTGCCATTCAGCTCCGGCGTCACGACCTCGCCGTCGATTACGAAGAATATGTTCATGCCGCCAACTTCCTCGATGTACTTGCGCTCCACGCCGTCGAGCCACAACACCTGCGAGTAACCCGCGCGGTGCGCCTCCTCCTGGGATTTCAACGAAGCCGCGTAGTTCCCGGCGCACTTCGCGAAACCGGTTCCGCCGCGCACCGCTCGCACATACTCGTTTTCAACGTAAATTTTGACGGGGGCCAGGCCCTCTTTGAAATATGAGCCGACCGGCGAGAGAATTGTGGCAAATATATAGGAGTAAGCAGCCCGCACGCCCAAAAAGGGCTCGTCAGCGAAAATAAATGGCCGCACGTAGAGCGACGTGCCGGGCGCGGAAGGCACCCACGCGTCGTCTACCCTCACAAGCTGGGCGATGGCGTCCAGGAACTCCTTCTCGTCGATAGGCGGTATGCACATGCGCAGACAGCTCTCGTTCATGCGGGCCATGTTGCGGTCGGGGCGGAACATCACCACGCCCTGTTCCTTCGTCCGATAGGCCTTCATGCCCTCGAAGATGAGCTGCCCGTAGTGCAGACAGCAAGCGGCAGGGTCGAGCGATATCGGCCCGTAGGGGACGATCCTCGCGTCGTGCCAGCCCTTCCCCTCGTCGTAGTCGATCAGCAGCATGTGATCGGTGAACACCGTCCCAAACTTGATTTCGCCAAGCTCCTGTTCGCTCGGCCTCTCTTTCGGGCGTTCAGTCCTCTGGATGCTTAAATTCACGCTCACTCACCCTTCCCTCGCGTTAAGGCACAGTTACGCGGCACCTATCACGCGCCGCGCTGGCATCTGAAAAGAAGTATATCGCATGGCCGTTTTTTTTCAATATTCCAGCCGCATAACGGCAGGGCGGCTCCCCGCTAAATCGTGTCAGCTATCGGGGAGACGAACGTCGTGGTGGGGAAGGAATCCCAGGGGAAGAGTATCCATGTGTCCTGGCTGAACTCGGTGATAAACGTGTCGATGATCGGCCTGCCCTCGGGCTTCGCGTACACCGTGGCAAAGTGTATCCCTGGGAACATCTTGCGGGTCTCTATCGCCGTCCTCCCGGTGTCCACCAGGTCGTCTATGATCAGCCACGTATCGTCCATGTCGGCCAGGTCGGGCCTCTTGAGTATGTCGATCCTGTCGCTCTGGTTGCGGATCGTGTAGCTGGAAATGCAGACGGTGTCGACTACCTTTATGTTGAGCTCGCGGGCTATGATCGCGGCCGGCACGAGGCCTCCCCTCGCTATGGCTATTATTTTCGACCAGTCCTTCCTTATCGCCAGCAATTTCCACGCGAGCGCCCTGCAATCGTTCTGCAGTTTGTCCCACGAAATTGAAAACGTATTGTGATACCGATCGGTCGTGTCTCCCATGGCCGCCCATCCCCCCAGGCATGAATCTCGTGCAGCAGCCCCAATATTACCAGTAAAATTTAAGGAAGGACAGACCTGCCTGGGATATCCGAGCGATTACCGCGCGTTTTTTTAGGAAATAGCGACTGAATACTACCAGCTAAAGCCGGTAGTATTCAGTCAGCGGTTCCCTGGGCGGCGCTTCACTCGAAGTAAGCGTAGGTGAAGTCGTACTCGGCACCGATCAGCGGGCGGTAGAACCCTCTCAGGTTCGGCTTGGACATCCACGCCTTCCTGCGGAGCTGCAACGGGACGAGCGGCGCGTCGTCCAGTATCTGCTTTTCTGCCTCGAAAATCAGATCCATGCGCTTTTTCGCGTCCTTCTCGCTCATCGCCGCCCGGACGAATTTGTCGTACTCCGCAGAGGAGTATTTCGCGGAGTTGTGGCTGACGCCGGAGAGCCATATCTCCTCATAGGACATCGGGTCGTCGTAATCCGGCATCCATCCGCTGTAGACCGCGTCAAAGCCGCCGTTCGCCTCTAGCTGCGTACGCTGCATCCTCGTCACGAGCTTTATCTTCACGTTTATGCCCAGCGCGTTCTGGATCTGCTGCTGGAGCGTCTCGGCCATGAGCCTGGTCTCCTCCTGGTCCTGGATCAGGTATTCCATGGTGATGTCGGAGGCCTTCAGCTTCAGATCCGCGAGGGCCTTCGCCAAAAACTCCCTGGCCTTCGCCGCGTCTCCCTTCGGAGAGTAGAAATCCAGAGGGTATTCCTGCCCGTATGGCTCGCTCACGCCCTGCGTTATGGGGAGGATGAAGCGCAGCGCCGGGACGTAAAGGCCCTTCGTGGAGGCGAGCGTGTACGATTCCCTGTTGATCGCCCATCCTACGGCCTTGCGGAAGTTTTCGTTCGCAAGCCAGGGCTTTTTGGGATTCGGGCGCAGATTGAACTTCATCCAGTCCAGCGCGCCGTTGAAGAAGAGCTTCGCCTTGCCCTGCTCCTGGTACATCTTGTACAGGTTCGGCGGGATGTCGACGAGGTCGAACTCGCCGTTTTCAAACATGCTCAGGGCGGTCGCCGTGTCCGGGATTATCATGATCTCCGCCCTCTCCAGCTTGATAGCGCCCGCGTTCCAATAGCTCTGGTTTTTGGTGAAGACCATGGTCTGCTCGTGCTTCCACTCGCTAAGGACGAACGGCCCGTTGTAAACAGCCCTGTCGGCCTCGGTGGCGTAAGACTCCCCGAATTTCTCGATTATGTCCTTCCTGACGGGGGCAAAACTCGGGTGGCCCAGGAAGCCTATGAAGTACGGCGTCGGGGATCTGAGCGTCAGCACGAGCGTCCTGTCGTCTACGGCCTTCACGCCGATTTTCGACGGGTCGGTGATCTTTCCGAGGTTATAATCCTCCGCGCCCACCAGATAGTAGAGCGCGAAGGCGTACTCAGAAGCCGTCTTAGGGTCGAGCAGCCTGATGAACGCGAGCTCAAAATCGTGAGCCGTCACTGGCTTGCCGTCGCTCCACTTCGACTCGCGGAGGTGGAACGTGATCGTGAGGCCGTCCGCGGACGTCTCCCACCTCTCCGCCGCGCCCGGGGTGGTCTTGCCGTCTACCCTGCGGATGAGGTTCTCGAATATATGGGCCTCCACGGTAAAGGACGGCGCGGCGTTGCTCTTCTGCGGATCCAGCGACGGGATCTCAGTCTCGAAGGAGAACACTAGCGAGTTCTGAGCTGCCGCAGCCGGCAGGGCGGACAGCGCCGCGACACATGCGAGAGTGATTGCGAAAAGGATCGATCTTGTCCTGCTCATACGAAATTACCTCCCTGTCAGAATGATTTTCACTGCTATGCTCCGTTGCTTTTTTTATAAAAACTCACTCCCCCTCTCTCCAGCAAGCCGTGAAATGGCCTGAGTCGATCTCGCGCCACTCCGGGGTCGTCTGCGCGCATCGCGCAGACGCCACAGGGCACCTCCCCGCGAAACGGCAGCCCGGCGGCGGGTCTATCGGGCTCGGGACATCGCCTTCCAAGACCACGCGCGTCCTCGCCCGCTCCTTAACGGGATCCGCCACCGGGATCGCCGACAGGAGCGCCCTGGTGTACGGATGCCTCGGATTCCTATAAAGCTGATCGCTCGCCGCGAGCTCGACTATCACGCCCAGGTACATGACTGCCACGCGCTCGCAGATGTACTTGACCATGCTCAGGTCGTGGGAGATGAAAAGGTACGTCAAGGACAGCCTCCCCTGCAGATCCATGAGCAGGTTCACTATCTGGGACTGGATGGAGACGTCGAGGGCGCTTATCGGCTCGTCGCACACGACGAACGACGGCTCCACCGCCAGCGCGCGCGCTATGCCGATCCGCTGCCTCTGCCCGCCGGAAAATTCGTGGGGGAACCTGTCGCCGTGCGACCTCTCCAGCCCGACCATCGACAGAAGCTCGTGGATCCTGTCCATGCGCTCCCTGCCCCTGTAAATACGGTGTATGTCTATGCCCTCGCCCACAATGTCCGCGACGGTCATACGGGGGTTGAGGGACGAGTACGGATCCTGGAATATCATCTGCCCGTACCTGGTGAAGCGGGTCTTTTCCAGCCCACTCATCTTTGCTATGTCCTTCCCCTCGAACCGCACTTCGCCGCCGGTGGGCTCGTACATGCCCAAGAGCGCCCTGCCCGTGGTGGATTTGCCGCAGCCAGACTCCCCGACTAAACCCAGCGTCCGCCCGGCCCCTATCTCAAACGACACGCCGTCGACCGCTTTCAGCAGCCCGCCGCCTAACAGGCTGAAGTGTACCTTGAGATCCCTCGCCTCGACAGCCGGAGATACCCCGCGCGCGTCCATCAGCGCAGCCTGCCTGGGCCTTCAAGGCCCCTGCCGCCTGAGATCCAGCGGGCGAGCTCTGCCTTGCCGAATTGGTGATGGAGCCAGCAGAGCGACCTGTGCGATACGCCCCCGCGATTTTCCGCCTCGAAGAACTCGGGGAGCGACTCCCGGCAGACCTCCATGGCGGCGGGGCACCTATCGAAGAAGCCGCAGCCGGCGGGCGGCGCAAAGAGGTCGGGCGGCGTCCCTGGGACGCTCGCCAGCTTCTGCCCCCTGTCCCAGTCGAGGCTAGGGCGCGACAACAGAAGCGCCGCCGTGTACGGGTGGGAGGGGTTCTGGAAAACGTCCTCCGCCCTGCCCTCCTCGACGACCTGCCCGGCGTAGAACACCGCGATACGATCCGCCATATTCGCGACCACTCCCATGTCGTGGGTTATGATGACCACGGAAGTCCCTAGCTTTGTCTTGAGATCCCTTATGAGATCGAGTATCTGCGCCTGCGTCGTCACGTCGAGGGCCGTGGTCGGCTCGTCCGCTATCAGAAGACGCGGGCGGCATATTATCGCCATAGCTATCACGACGCGCTGCCTCATCCCTCCGCTGAACTCATAGGCGTAGCGCCTGAACTGCTTCTCTGGGTTCGGGATCCCCGCCATGCCCAGCACCTCGATCGCGCGATCCGCCGCATCGCCCCGTCTCATGCCCCTGTCGTGGGCCGTTAAAGCCTCGGTGATCTGCTTGCCTATCTGCATCGTCGGGTCGAGCGAGGTCATCGGATCCTGAAAGATCATGCCTATCTTGGCGCCGCGGATCTCCTTCATCCGCTTTTCGGGGAGCGTCAGCAGTTCAGTGCCGTCCATCGTGACGGAGCCGCGGATCTCAGCCGGAGGGGATGGTATGAGCCGCATGATAGTCTGCGCCGTCACGCTCTTGCCGCAGCCGGATTCCCCCACTACGGCCAGGCACTCGCCCTCCCCCACGTCGATGTTCACGCCGCGCACCGCGCTCACAGAGCCGCCGTATGTCCGAAACGACACTTCCAGGTTCCTGACTGACAGGGACACGGCCGTTAGCTCCTGAGCTTCGGGTCGAGGGAGTCCCGGAGGCCGTCGCCCAAGAGATACAGGGAGAGCATCGTCGTCCCTATGAAAAACGACGGTATGAACAACTGCCAGGGCGCGTAGCGGAACGATTGCGACCCGTAGCGCGCCAGAAGCCCCCAGCTGACGCCGGGGGGCTGGATTCCCAAGCCAATGTAGCTCAGGAACGCCTCGGTGAAGATGGAATACGGGACGGCCATGGTGACGTTCGTCAAAATCAGCCCGCTGGTGTTGGGTATCAGATGGCGGAAAATAACGCGAGCGTGGGACGCGCCGAGTTTTTTAGCCGCCAGGACATATTCCTGGTTTTTGAGCTGCAGGACCTGCCCGCGCACGAGCCGGGCCGATCCGACCCACCCTATGGCTATCATCGCGACGATGAGCGGCGCTATGCCCTCGCCCAGCACCACCATGACGAGGATGGCCACTATAAGGTACGGTATGCCGCTCACGACGTCTATCAGCCGCATTATGACCATGTCGAGCCTGCCGCCGAAGTACCCGGAAATCCCCCCGATTATGACGCCTATGACCGCGTTTAT
>JAIRNC010000085.1 GCA_031258255.1 Synergistaceae bacterium | reverse complement strand
CCGACCCGTCCTTTGCCGCTATCGACATCAAGACTTCAGCACTGGGTTTAGTGCCCATGCTCTCGTCAACGTAAGCCACGTCCAGCCAGCTCCCCGCGCTCTCCTGTATGCGTTTCGCAAGGGTATGGAGCGTGTCATTGGCTATTACCGGCACGTCAATGGAGTGACCAGGCGTGCTGATGCGGATAGTCCCAGGCGTAAGCTGATCGCCAGCCTTTATCGACGACACCGCGTCCGTTTTTATTCCAGCGGAGATCTCCAACTGCATCGCTATGCCGCCAGTAAAATCGGCGTAGCGCGGATCGCCGTAGCCCTTGTCCACGACGCGGAGCGGTTCACCTGTGAGGGCGTAGACCGCGAAATTTTCGCCGGAGGCGTTCTCGTCCCACGCCAGCAACTTGCCGCCGTACTGCTCGTTGACCTGATTCACTATGGCCTTCGCCACAAGCTCTCCCGTCGGGCAGTTGTTCTTGCAGACTCGCACCTGAAAAACATGCTCCCCTACCGTGACCTCTAAGATGGCAGGGATGTTCTCGTCAAAACTCCCTGCGCTGTCGTCGGGATAATACACCAGGCTGTCGGGGACAATCAGCGCGGTGTTGATCCCGAGCGATTCTGCGTAGCGGTGAACCGTGCCAGACGTGGACGTGTCGTATATCGAGAACGGAGATCCGTCCTTAGTGCGCAGCACGAGACGCTGGGTGGCGTCCTCCCTGTTCTCGCCGCTGTTGTCGAGCGGATCTGCAAAGGGATCGCTGCCGTCCGGCCCGTCCGTCTCGACGACTGCCTCGAACCAGTCACCGCAGACACCGTTTATGCGCGCGGCAAGCTCCTCCAGCGTCAGATAAGGATCGTCGTTGATCATGATATCCGCGTATCTGCCGCCGCTTGCGATCTTTATGTTCAGCGCGTCATCCGTCGTGTCTCCAAGGGATGCGCCGGATGAGAACTCTTTGCTCTGGACGCTCGTCTCCATACCCATATACGCCGCAAACCCTATATGTGTGTGATCCGCGTTCATCTGTATTGGTTCGGAACCTACGCCGGAGGTGAAGAGATCCGTGCCGCTACCCGTGGTGTCGATGGAGAACTCGTCGCCCGCGTTCCGGGCCACTATGTCGATCCACTCGTTAGTACCGTCGGTCTTGAGAGCGGCCCATATCCGCCCGTCCTGAAGGCTGTTGAGCTTTCCGACTATATCCGCAAGTCCGTCACCCACCTCTACGTCTATCGAGTACACCTTGCTGTCCATGAACCGGATCTCAATCTTGCCGTCAGCCGGGGCAGTGTAGCCTGTGGCAACGCTCTTGCCCATGATCCCCTCGGCCATCGACTGCATGTCCGCCTCTGGCCAGCTCGTGAGGCTTACGGGCTCGCCGGTGAGGCTCTTTATCTTGAGGTACTGGACGCCGCGCGCCGTGTCCGTCACGACCGTGGCCTTCAAGAGCTGGCTCGTGTCGCCCATCTCCGTGCTGTTGTTTATGAGGTCGGCTATCTCCTGAAGCGAATAGCCCTCGAGCGGCTCGCCCGGGTCGCGGAAGCGGTTGTAGTCCTCGGAGTCGTCCACGCCGTTCGCGATCTCGTCCGTCCATCTCTCCGGGATGCGCACCTTGACTGTCCGGAAACCGATCTTGAACTCCAGTATCTCGTTGCGCCCCTTCCACTCGAAGCCTATCGGCACCTCTATCCCCTTGAGGTAGTTCGTCGTCTCGTCCAGCGGGAACACGTCGCGGCCCGTGAGCGACACCTGCCCCGTCTCGCCGCGGGCGAACTCCCAGAACAGCTCGTAGTCGCTGCCGTTGTAAACGACCTCGCCGCCCGCCCCAAGGCTGAACGGCACTTTATCGGTCGTGAGGCCGGAGAAGAGATACCGCCCCTCTATCGTGGAGTTGGCGAAGCTCATCATCTCGGCCTTGAGCTGGCGCAATTCCTCGCCTATCGCCTCCCTGTCCACGTCCGTCAGCGCCGGGTCGCCGG
This sequence comes from Synergistaceae bacterium, assembly GCA_031258255.1. Taxonomy (GTDB): domain Bacteria; phylum Synergistota; class Synergistia; order Synergistales; family Synergistaceae; genus JAIRNC01. The sequence goes on along the minus strand of JAIRNC010000085.1, from coordinate 4,431 downwards.
CGTAGATCGCAAGCTCCCTCATGCGCTGGAAGAGGTCGTTTATGTCCATCAACGCGTCGTCCGTGAACTTGAGCCACGACTCGGCATCCCGGAGGTTCTTTATGTACTGCTCGCCCTCCGTCATCATCGTCTCGATGGCCATGCCCTTCGTCACGGCGTTCGGGTTGTCCGACGCGCTGCCGTACTTGCGCTGCGTGGATATCTGCTGCTGTACCTTCAGCATGTTGTTCAGGTTGTTGTGCATGTCGTTTAGGAGGAGCGTCTGCATCATGGAGTTCGTAACTCTGTAGCTCACTTTGGTCACCTGCCCTTTATAGTCCGGCCGTACCCATGCCGTTGATTATCCGGTCGAGCATCTCGTCTATAGCCGTCATATAGCGCGATATCGCGCCCACGCCCTGCTGGAAGCGTATTATGTCCATAAGCTCCTCGTCAGTGTTGACACCCATCACGGAGTCGCGCAGCGACTGGATCTGATCGGCGACGCTGCTCTGCGTCTGCAACATGTAGTTCGCCGTGTATCCCTGCGCCCCGAGGTCGCCTGCCATCAGCCGGAAGTACTCGTTGAAGTCAGCTGTCCCCGAACTGAAAACCTTCGTGATCTTGAGCTGGGCGAAGCGCAGGGCGTTAGAGCCGTCCCCGGAGCCGGAGGTGTGTCCCGTGCCGTCGCCGGACGCCGCCGCTACGAGGCTGGGATCCTTCACGACATCCGCGTTAAGGGCGAACAGGCTCCGGCCCGACGCGCCGTACCTGGCGCTGATGTGGTCAAAAAACGCCGTGCCGGTCGTGCTGGCGCTCTCCCCTATCCCGTGCCCCGCGTAGTGGACGGCGTTGCCCTCCGTCACCATCTCGTACACGATGTCGTCCAGATAGTCCTCAAGGCCCAGGATCATGTCGTCGCGGCTCTCCAGCGTCGCGAAAATTTCGCCGTTCGTTATGTGTGCCTTCACCTGAATCAGCGTCGGGTCTGGGTTAGGAAGCACTGATCCATCAGGGGCATAGAGCGTATTGAGGCCGTGCAGGTTGAGGCGTATTCCAGTGCCGAAGCGATCCAGCTCGTCCGCCATCCTGTTCACCCACGTGAAGCTGCCTGGCGCTGTGCCAGTCTTGAATATCCTGGCGTCCTTGAAACTGTTGCTCTCGGAGAGGTAGTGCTTGCCGTCGTATATGAAATAGGCGTCGTCCACGTACACGTCGCCGTTGTTTCTGTCTATTATCGTGGTAGCGGCGCCCGGATCCGCGTTCAGCTGCATGTAGCTCGTAGTCGGGGTATTCCCGCCAGCAGGGGCGTCCACGAGGCCCAAGAGAACGGCCGTCGAGATATTGCCGGACACGCCGCAGACGTTGCCCGGCATGACGTTTATCCTGTTCGCCTCGCCAGAAACGTCGCTCGTGAGCGCAAGGTAATACGTCCCGTCCGGCTCCCTCACGACGTTCGCGTGAAGCCACTCCTCCGGGGATGACGGTGCCGTGCCGGGCGGGTTCGTGGAGTAAAGCGGGCTGTCGCCAGTGACCAGCTCGCTCTTGTAGGCGGCGTTGATCTTGTTGGCTATCGTCTCAAGGGAGTCCTCCGGCACGACCGTTATCTCCACAGCCGGGTTCTTGTTCGCTATGCCCATGTCCTGCGCCAACGTACCGTTGAAGTCCGTTATCGAGAGCAAATGCCCCCTCATCTCTGGGCTGTTCGAGCCTTCTATAGTGAGAGAACCGTTCGCGTCGACATCGGCGGAAAATGCCGCCTGTCCGACTGGAAATTCCAGCGTGTTTATATAACTCGCTATATCGCTCAAAGTCAACTTCTCCGGGTTAGCGCCAGATGAAGAATAAGGCAAAGAACTGCCGTTAGACGCTGAAAAATCCCACTTAGTTCCGTCAAATTCCATCTTTATGTACGTTTCGAACTCGCCAGCCGCGATCCGAAACTCGTACGTCTCGCCGGGGGTGCCAATCATCCCGGTCTTCACAACCCCGCTTGTGTCATCGTAGCTCTTGCTCAACGCCTGTACCCCGGCGTTGCCGACCTGGAGGGAGAACGAGCCGTCTATGCCCAGCGCCTGGGTCTTATCGTATATGTAGCCGAGTCGCTGTCCGCCGTCGGCTTGGCTCGCCGCGCCGCCGGCCATCCAGGTCATTTCGTCGGCCAGGCGCTCTACGAACAGCTCGTGGACGCCGTCCCTGGCGCACTCCCCCGGAGGGGTCGCGCCGCGCTCTATCACGACGGATGCCACGTCGTAGCCGTTCACCACGTGGTCATACTGGTTGTACTCGATCTGCACGTCGTAGTAGCCGTAGTTGCCCACCATCGGGACCAGCACGAGGTGGCGCGTGTTTGCCACATTCCCCTGGCAGTCGTACCGGGCGGCGCCCTGCACTAGCAGCTTGCCGTTCAGGTCGATCTTGTAATCGCCGTCCATCTCGTCGAGGGACGGGCTGCCGACCGTGGCGCCGGTGAGCTTGCAGAGCCGTTCCGCCAGCGTGTCGCGCTTGTCCATCAGGTCGTTGGGGTTCATGCCGGCGTTCTGCGCCCTCGTTATCTCTCCGCAGAGCACGGCTATGTCGTCGATGAGGCCGTTGGCCTCCTTCACCATGTCGTACACCTTTTCGTTCAGGACGCCGCGGTAGTCGCTGTAGTTCTTCCGCATGTTCGCGATGGACTTGATCATGTTCTCAGCCTCGGCGATCATCGTCTCGCGGGCCGTTGCCACCTCCGGGTTCTTGTGGACGTCCTCCACGCCAGTCCAGAACGTGTCCAGCACGGTCTGGAACGTGCCGTAGTCCAGCGAGCCGATGTAGTACTCCATGTTAGCGATGTTGGCGGCCCTAGTCTCCCAGTACCCCAGAGTCGGGAGCTGCGCGCGGTACTGGGCGTCCAGGAAGATGTCGCGCATCCTTGTGATGGAGGTCACGTCCACCCCCTGGCCGACCCACACGCCGCCATCGTTTACGGCGCCGTTCGCTACGACGTTCACCCTCTGCCGCGCGAATCCGTCCACCCCCGCGTTCGCTATGTTATGCCCGGCGGTCTCTATCCCCCTGGTGTAGTAGCTCAGGGCCACGCTCCCGGTGGAAAGCCCGGCGAATAAGTTCCCCACGGCTAATACCCCCTGCCTCTCATCACAGCCCGACCCGCCCGACGCCGTTTATTATCTTGTCGATCACCTGAAAGAGCGTCGAGATGTACTGGGACGACTTGTTGAACTGGTTGTTGTACTCTACGAGGCTCAGCATCTCCTCGCTGGAGTTGACGCCCATAACGGACTCCCTCCTGACGTTCACCTGCTCGATGATGTAATCCTGCGTCTTGAGCGCGGATATGGAGCGCGCGCCCAGCGCGCCCAGGTTCGCCTCGAAGTCCCTGTAAAGGTCGTTGAAGTCCGCCGTGCCGCCCATGAAGAGCTTTGCCTGCTTGAGCTGGGCCAGCGCCAGGGCGTTCGCCCCGTCGCCCGTCGTGTTCCCCTTGCCGTCGCCGGTGGAGACAGCGACGCGGGCCGGGGTGAAGAGAATGTCGCTGTCCATGCGCAGCTCCCCGAAAGCGCCGTACTTGCCGGCGATTGTGCTGAAGAAGGCCATGCCCGTCGTATTCGAGTAGCCGTCAGCCCCGTAGCCGGCGTAGTGGGAGGCGTTGAACTCCGACGCCAGCTTGTAGACGATGTCGTCGAACGTGTCCATCTGCCCCAGGAGCGTGTCGTCGCGCAGGTTGAGCGCTGCAAATATCTCGCCGCTCCTCAGATGGTGCCTCGCCTGGATCGTCGTCACATTTGATCCCGGGATGAGGTTTCCTAACGAATCCAGTTCTCCTGCGCCATTTATGAACAACCGGACGCCAGTGATCGCATCCTGCATGGCCTCCGCCGCGGCGATCCCGCTGTCCGGTATGTAGCGGGCCTCCTTGAAGGCGTTGGAGGCCGACAGGAAACGCTTGCCGTCGGCTATGAAGTACGCGTCGTCCACGAACACGTCTCCGTCATACCTCGTGGTCACAGCGCCGCTCTCGCCGTCGATCTGAATGTAGCTCGCGACAGCCGTCTGGCCGGTTATGTTTTCGTTTTCCACAAGCCCGAGCCTCATGGCGGGCATCATCTCTCCCGAACCGGTGCCGCAGACGGAACCGGGGAGGACATTGATCCTAGCGGCCTCGCCCGCCACGTCGCTCACCAGGCAGAGGTAATACTCGCCGTCCTCGTCAACCTCCACCGAGGCGTGAAGCCACTGGTCGGGCGATGACGGCGCGGTATCCGGCGGGACCGTCGTATAAAGGGGCGTGCCGTCATCATTAGTCTTCGACGTGTCGAACTTGTACGCGTTGTTTATCTTGTTCGCTATCTGCTGGAGCGTGTCCGTCTGCTCCACCTCTATCAGGACTATCGGGTTTTTATTGGCGAGGCCGCTGGACGCGGCGAGATCGCCGATCATGTCCGTTATGGAGATGAG
>JAIRNC010000042.1 GCA_031258255.1 Synergistaceae bacterium | reverse complement strand
TTTCTCATTTTTTTCAGATAGTCAGTTGGATTAGGACTATCTGTCAATGCCTCGATCACGTCGACGATTGAAAAATACCATTCTTGATGTTCTTCGTCCCACGCTGTACGGATTCTCTTTCCCTCAAAGGGCTTTATTGAGTTAATATCACTCATTTTACAAACCTCCTGAATTTTGGTTTTAGATTTTGGGGTTATCTTACGCAGTCGCCAGCACTTCAGCCGCGCGGAGTTTACTCTTTGGTGCGAGGTGCGCATAACGAAGCGTCATTTTTAAATCCGCGTGTCCCATGAGTTCCCGAACCGTATTGAGATCGACGCCTTTCATTACGAGCTGAGAGACGAAATCGTGCCGCATATCGCGCCACCTGAAATTTTCAATTACGGCGTCCTCCATCAAGCCCCAAGAATATTTAAAGGAAAAAACAGGATCAATGTGCCGTGCCTCGGCTATCTCACCCGGGATGACTCTATCTTTCGCGCGTCGTCCGGCTCGACGAAATATACCCTGTCGTTTATACGGAGCATTCCCCACCCGTTTCTGACTACCTCATGCTCGTCGTCCGAGATGGCCAGTTTATTGTCGGAGTGGACGCCCCTGCCTCGGTACGCCACGGATGTCTGCCGCAGTTGGAACGCGTCGTCTCCCTGGAGGACGTAAATGTCATTCCCCAGACCAAGCAGGACTTCCTTTTCACCGTCGCCATCCATGTCCGCCAGGTAAAAGTAATCGACTCTCGCGTCATTGACCCTGACCCTGTAAGACACGATTTTTTTCGGGACGCCGCGCGCCAGGCGCTCCCTGTCGAGAGGGCTCAGTTCCCCGCCGAACACCGGGGCGTTGCGCGCGTTCAGAACGAAGTCCTCAGACGTTATCTCCCGTTTGCGTGGGCCAGTGTCGTCACCCCATCTGCGTCTTGATTCTAAATCCCTGTTTACGGAGGCGACTACATCAGCGATGTCGTCACGCAGTTTTTCCGCCTGAGAAGCGTCCGCGAACGGGCCGAGACGCGCCTGAAACTCCGCGTCGCTGGCAACGCGCAGCTCATCGACCGCGCGGAATCCGTAAATGCCCAGGTCGCGCGCCATATACCTCCAGTCGAAATTCTTGACGTCCTGGCCCGCCTGAATGGATTCCCTGAGCCATTCCAGGCGTTCGCGAACGACGATCCTCCTCACGTCGCAGAGGGGGGACGCGAACAGGATGAGGGCGACGCTCAAGGCCGGGAAGGCGACCCTGTTCACCTTACCGTAAAAAAGCGGCCATGTCTTCCAGTGCCTCACGAGGAAAAACGCCCAGGCCAGGCTCCACAGGCCAAAGGCGACCGCCAGGCCCATGCTGACCGCCCTATCCACCGTCCAACTGTACTGCCGGATCCGAAGGCCTATAGTGTAGACGAGGAGCGGGCAAAACACCGGGAGCATGACGAGCGCGGCTTTGACGAGGTTGTTCACCGGGCGGAAGAACGGCTCGCGGGGGCTGCCGTCTTCGTTTACGCCGCCCTGCCACCCGGCAAAGGCGCAGAGACCCGACGCGAGGAATACGCTGAGGACGATGCCGCTGCTGAACCCCCTGCCCCAGAGCCTGTCAACTCCCATGGGGAGCGCCGCTATGAAGATCAGCGTGAATACCGACAAAAATGGCAGGGGGCAGGAGAAGAGCGCCAGTACGTACCGCTCGAGGACTTCGAGCAGTTTTTTGGCGCCGGCGGCCCAGTAGAACGCGGCGCCCCACGCGGCGCAGGCTACGGCGACGGAACACCTGGCTATCCACTTTACAATATTGTAAAGTAAATCAATGTCGCGGATTATCCTGGAAAGACCCACGCCTATGCTGCCCACGCTAAGGAAGAGCATGAGGAACAGCCCGGCCAGTATGGAGGCGAAGAAAGCGCGGGAAAAGTGCCGGAAGGACACCCTCCATTCGGGAAACGCGCCATCCCCGTCGATCCACGAGACGAAATTCGGCAGCAGGAGCAGGGCGCCGATATATGCCGCTGTGTATAGCGCCTGGCTTCCCTGCCAATTTACGTATGGGTTTCTGAAAAAAATCTGGCCGCTGCCCAGCAACATCAGGAGAGCGCCCCAGGGGATCAGGGCCATGGCCGCGCGCTTTGAGGCATGGCCCGCCAGATAAAACGGCAGAGGCAGCAGAAATGCCGTAATGTACCAGTGCCACTGCGGCGATGATTCGGCCATTAAATAAATGGCCGTCCCCTGTACGAGACCAAGGCATATCACAGCCGACATCCGCAGGGCGCGCCTGTTGCGTGAAAAGGCCCTTATGGCTTCGGCTATCCCTCCGCGCTTATCCCTTTCGCTTGATTCGTCGGACATGGGAATCTCCTCCTAGGATTCGGTCGTGGCAAGGCTCCAATTATAGCATGGACAATTTTGGGCGAGGGGCATATTATATTGGCTGGTAAATTAACAGATCGGGGATACGGGACATGGAAAGAAACGACGCAAAGAAACCTTACGCGCTGATACTGGCCGGGGGCAGCGGAACGCGCCTGTGGCCGCTGTCGAGGGAGGAGATGCCGAAGCAATTTTTGGCGCTGTGCGGGGACTCGCGGACGCTGCTGCAGCGGACGGCCCTGCGCTTGCTTTCCTTCACGGACAAGGACAGGCTCCGCGTCGTGGCCTCCGGGAAGTGGAAGGCGCTCGTGTCCCATCAACTGCTCGCCGTCGGGATGGACAGTGGGTTCATAATCGAGGAGCCGGAGGGCCGAAACACCGCGCCGGCGATAGCCCTGGGCATGGCCAGGCTGCTCGCCTCTGGCGCTTCCCCGGACGACACGGTCATCGTATGCCCCAGCGACCACCTGATAAAGTCAGAGGAAAACTTTGCCGCGGCCATGGAAACGGCGACGCGGGCCGCAAGCGCCGGGAACATCGTCACGTTCGGGATCAAGCCGACAAACCCGGACACGGGCTTTGGGTACATAAAAACATCGCGCGCGGGGGATCAGTGGTTCCATGTCGACGAGTTCGTCGAAAAGCCCGATGCCGAAAACGCGCGCAAATACGTGGAATCTGGCCGCTATTACTGGAACGGGGGCATTTTCTGCTTCCGCTTGTCCGACATGCTGCGGGCGTTCGAGGCGCACTTCCCGGAGGGTGAGGCGATTGCCAGCGCGGACAGTGAACGCGTCGCGCTTAATTTCCTAGCGGCACCGAAGCTGTCGATCGACTACGCCGTAATGGAAAAAGCGGATGGCATCGTCTGCGTGCCGCTCGACGCAGGCTGGTCGGATGTGGGCTCCTGGGACTCCGTTTACGACAATTCACCGAAGAACGGCAGCGAGAACGCGGTGAGCGGCAACGTATGCCTGAGCGGCGGCGGGAATAACCTGGTGGTTGGATGCGAAAGGCTGATCTGCGGGGTCGATCTCGACTCCATGATAGTGGTCGACACGCCTGACGCCCTTTTCATATCCCCCAAAGGCTCGTCTCAGAAGCTGCGCGGCGTGGTGCAGGAACTCAAAGCGTCGGGGCGGACCGAGGTGGCGGAGTCCCCGACGAGCGCCCGCCCGTGGGGGACGTACCGCGTGCTCTCGAAAGGTGACAGGCAGAAGATCAAAAAGATAGAGGTCGCGCCCGGCAAACGGCTCTCCCTGCAATACCACGTGCATCGTTCGGAGCACTGGATAGTCGTCAAGGGCACGGCGCTCGTCACGATCCGGGGCCACGGAGAGGGCGCGAGCGCTGAGGAGACGTTCGTCCACGAGGGGGAGAGCGTATTCGTCCCAAAGGGAAAGCTACACCGGCTCGAAAACCCCGGCAAAATCCCCCTCGAAATAATCGAGGTCCAGATCGGCGAATACGTGGGCGAGGACGATATCGAGAGGGTAGAGGACGACTTCAGCCGCGCGGGGCAGACCGGTTAATCAATTATGACTATTTAGCTAATTTTAGGGGGATTGTCCATCACGTCAAGGCAAAAACCCAGGATCGCAGTGACGCGCCGCTGACAAAACCATCTGGCGGGAACCGCGTCGGGGTTCCCGCCAGACGGCCTGCGATCTCTGATCTTTGTAACTTTAGATTTCGGATTTCAAATCGTAATCGCTTACCTTGGCACTTTAGGCTTTCTGCCCGGCCTCTTCTTCACTGGCGCCGCCTCCGCTGGCGAACCCTCCAGCACCTCAAGGCCGGCTTTCGCTATCGCCATGTCGTCCTCCACCGAACCGCCGCTCACTCCGATGCCGCCGATCACGTCGCCGTTGCGCCTCACAGGGAAGCCGCCGCCACCGAAGACGACGATGTCGCCGCTGCTCTCCTGTATCCCGTACAGTTCGGCGCCAGGCGCCGAACGGGCCGCCAGGGAATCCGTCGTCAAAAAAGACAGGGCGCTCGTCTCAGCTTTCTTCTGTGAGATCCGGATGGAAATGAGCATAGCCTTGTCCATCCGCACCTGGGCGATGACGTGGCCTCCCGCGTCGACTACAGCGACCACAACCGGCACTCGCATTGACTTCGCCTTTTTGACGCTCGCTTCTACGGCGGCCAAGGCTTGATCCATGGTTATTACATCAACCATTTTTGGAGCCTCCCCTTTCCAGAGTCAGAGTGATTTTGCGGTGCAGCGCATCTGTGTTGCCTAAATCGGTGAGGACATTATAGCACTTTAATTTTACACTTGCCGGCAACCTTCGACTCATTCAGTTTGCGGCTTCCCTGCTCGGATGGAAGATCTGGTAGAGGTTCTCCTTGGTGAGATCGACGCCGTAAAACCGCTTGTAATAGTCCCTTACCTCTTTTTCGATGTCGATATCCTTGAAGAGATCCGGCTGGTTTTTCGTGGCCAGCCATTTCAGGACGAGGGGCGTGTCGGACGCCGGAGGGTACCAGCGATACATCCCCAGCGGGAATTTATAGACCTGCCCCTTTTTCACGGCGCTCACGTTTTTCCAGTCATGGCCTTCGATGGTGTTGTTCAGGAGATCCTCCGCCAGGCGCGGGCTGAAATTGGTTATGAAGATTATTTCGGGATCCCACTTATAAATCTGCTCCATGTTGATCTCCGGGTAACCCTTGAGGTCATGGGCCACGTTGACCGCGCCCGTCGACTCGAGCCAATACTCCCCGAAGGCGTCGCTGCCTGCCGTCACGATCACGTTGTCGTCGTACTCGAACAGGATCAGCGCGCGCGGCCGCTTGACGCCCTGCGCCTTCGCGATGGCCGATGTTATCTCCTTGTGTACGTCGCGGCCGTAATTGACTATCCCGGATGCCCTGTCCTCCTGCTGCAGCACCTCGCCCAGGAGGCTGACCCAGCTTTCAAGCGTCGCGATAGTGTCGCTGCCTTTGTGTGTCGTAGAAAACGCGACGGCTGGGATTCCGGCTTTGGCGAACGTGTCCCTGTTGTCGACCGGGTTGTCCGCGTTGATGAACACGATGTCCGGCTTCAGCTTGAGAAGCTCTTCGATGTTGAGGTTGCCGTTCCTCAAAAAACCGGTGCTGACGTTCACTATCTGCGGCATTACCACTGCCAGCATCGAGTTCCTGGCGGCGCTCATAGACGTCTCTCCTATGCCGACGAGCTTTCCCGCAGACCCCTCGAAGAGGCAGTACACGGACGGGAGCGGCCATATCGACGCTATAGCGACGCGGTCTATTTTGTCGGGGAGCGATACCGTGTTCCCCGCGTGATCCACCACGGTCCGGGCCGCCGCCAGGGACGGCGCAGGGGACGCGATCACCATGACCGCCGTCAGCACGGCCGTGATGGCGGTAGCCGCGCTTTTCTTAAATGACACGCGAAAAATTCCCTTGGGTTTCATAGCTGTAACCTCCATTTTTTTGATTTCGACGACAGAACGGGCAGGCTTCCCCTTAAGCCCTCTGCGTCACGGAAAGGGGGATGACGTTCTTGATCATGCGATCCTCGAAGGCCACGTCGTGGATCAGCACCCGCACGTCGAACGCTTCGCACATGTTGGCCTCGCTCACGATCTTCTCCGTCGGGCCGTGAAAACTCTCGCCGGAAAGGGTCAAGATCAGCGCCATGTCGGATATCTTGAGCGCATGCGCCGGGTAGTGCGTGTTGACGATGGCGGCTATGCCAGACTCCTTCGACAGCTTCGAGATGGTCTCCAGCACGATGAGCTGGTTTTTGAAGTCGAGGTTGGACTCCGGCTCGTCCAGCACCAGCAGCTCAGGGCTGGCGCTCAGTGCCCTCGCTATCAGCACCATCTGTAGTTCCCCGCCGGAGAGCTCGTTGCACTTCTTATGGCGCAGGCGCGTGATGCCTACCTGCTCCATCGACGCGAGGGCGATCTTCCTGTCAGCGGCGCTCGGCTGGGCGAAGGTGCGCAGGTGCGCCGTGCGCCCCATCAGCACCATCTCCTCGGCGGTGAACGACAGGAAGCTGTTTTTGGACTGCGGGACGTAGGCTATCTTTTTCCAGATCTCGTCGTGCTTCATCGTCCCGAACTCCCTGCCGTCGATATACGTGGCGCCCGAGTCCCACTTCAAGAAACCCATCATGCAGCGCAGGAGCGTCGTCTTGCCCACGCCGTTAGGCCCGAGGACTGACAATACCTGACCGGAGGAGACGGAAAAGTCGATGTCTCTCAGTACCCTGTGATCCTTGAAGCTGAAAGAACCGTCTTCCACCGAGAAGATCACAGTCTGGCACCCCCGGTCTTTCGCAGCAGCAGGATGAAAAAGGGCGCGCCTATGATGGCCGTGAGCACGGAAACGGGGATCTCTGCCGCCGTCGCGCCGCGCGCTATCGTGTCTATCAGCACAAGCAGCGCTCCGCCCAGGCAGATACTGGCCGGTATCACGCGCCTGTTGTCGCCTCCGTATATCATGCGCGACATGTGAGGCACGAGCAGCCCGATCCAGCCGACCTGCCCGCAGAGGGATATCCCCGCCGCCGTCACCATCGTTGACGCTGCCATGACAGCGAGGCGCGTGTTTTTCACGTTTATGCCCAGCGACTTCGCCTCGTCCTCCTGCAAGGACAGGACGTTCAGCCGCCAGCGGAGAGAGAAGAGCAGCGCCATCCCTGCTACGATGAAAGGCGCGCCGCGCAGCAGGCTTTTAAAGTTCGCCTTCGCCATGCTCCCCAAGAGCCAGTACGTTATGGTGGGCAGCGTGTCCTCCGGGTTGGCCAGGTACTGGACGAGGGAGAGGAACGCCTGGAAGACCGCCGAGACCACGATCCCGGCCAGTACGACCATGACGATGGAGTTGTTGCCGCCCTGTCTGCTTATCGATGTAGTGACCAGAAGCGCCGAGAAACCGCACACCATCGCGCAGACCTGCACGGCCAGCAGATCCGCGTGGAAGAGCAGCGCCACGGCCGCGCCGAACGACGCGCCAGTGGCCACGCCCAGCGTGTCCGGCGTGGCCAGCGGGTTTGAGAAGAGCGCCTGGAATGACGCCCCGGCGACGGACAGCCCACCTCCCACCAAGAGGGCCAGCACGATGCGGGGCAGGCGGATGCCCCAGATAACCGACATGGTGAGCGGATCCATCTCCTGGCCGGACAGCGGGGCGAGCAGGGCGCGCACCGTCTCGGGGACGCTCACGCTGTAACGGCCGATACCGATGCAGACCAGCGCGGTCAGAACGGGGGCAAGGGCGATGGCCGCGTCTATCGCGCGGACGCCGCCCCAAAAACTGCCCGCGTCTGGCTTAGAGCTGAGACGCTTCACGCGCAGGGTGGAAGATTTTATAAATGTCATCATCCGTAAGCTTTACCTTATAGAACCTCTCGTAATAGTCCCTTACCTCCTTCTCGATGTCCATGCCCTCGAAAAGATCCGGGTGGGTCTTCTGCGCGAGCCATTTCAGCGCGAGGGGCGTGTCGGACGACGGCGGGAACCAGCGGTACATGCCGAGGGGGAACTTGTACACCTTGCCGTTTTTGACGGCGCTCACGCCGCGCCAGTCGTGCCCCTCCACCTTGTTCTGCAGGAGGTCTTCGGGGAGGGCCGGGCTGAAGTTCGTGATGAAGATTATGTCAGGGTCCCACTTGTAAATCTGCTCCATGTTTATCTCGGGCATACCGCTCAAGCCGGACGCGACGTTGACACCGCCGCTCGCCTCGATCCAATACTGGCCAAAGAAATTGCTGCCGGACGTCGTGATGAAGCCGTCCTTGTACTCGAAGAGGATCAGCACTTTAGGCCGCTTCATGCCTGAGTTCGCGGCGAACACCTTTTGGATGCCGTCGTAAGCCTCATGACCGTAATCGGCGATGCCTGCGGCCTCGTCCTGCCGTTGCAGCACCTCGCCCAGCAGCTTCACCCAGTTCTCGAACGTCTCGACGCAGTTGAAGTCCCACTTAAAGGTCGAAAAGGCGACTGCCGGAATGCCAGCGGCTTTGAACTGCTCGTACTCAGCGTCCGTCTCACCGTCAGACGCGGGCGCGTAGAATACCACGTCCGGCCTGAGCTTCAGCAGCTCCTCGATGTTGATGTCGTTGCCCTTGGTGAAGGACGTGCTGGCCTTCAGTATGTCCGGTGCGACCCGGGCCAGCATGGAGTTTTGCGCCGCGCTCATCGATGCCGGGTGGATGCCAACGAGCTTCTTGGCCGAACCCTCGAACAGGCAGTACACGGACGGGAGCGGCCAGATGGAGGAAATTACGACGCGGTTGATCTCGTCCGGGAGCAGGACCTTGCGCCCGACGCTGTCGGTTATCTCGCGCTTCGCCCCCTTCGCGGCGGCGTGTGATTCCGCCACCCCCATGTAGTGCCCCCCGGACGGGGCGAACCCGATAAACGCGCTGGCGCAGGAGAAGAGGAGGAACAGGAAAACCGTCTTTTTAAAGCTGGCCTTCATCACTCATCATGCCTTTCTTCCATATAATTTAGCGGCAATAACTTTAAATTGTCCTTTCGAGGAACTTCGGCGAGACGTTCCCGTTCAAAAGGCTCCTTTCGTACCACTCGTTGAAACGGTCCCCGATAAAATCGACTTCGTAGGCACTGCCCAGCTTGCTGGAGACCGCGTACTGGGTATGGTGGAAAAAGCGTTTGCCCTCGTCCTCCAGCAACGGGTAGAGGAACGGATCGGCTATGACGGCATCGTAACGGCTGCTGTTGATCGCGCCCTTTATCGCGCGCTCGTCGGGGAGATCTACGTCACCCGGGGCGGCCAGACCGCCCTCCAGCCCGAAAATCGCCCCTGCCGTGACGTCCGTCTCGCCGTATTCGGCGCAGAGCGCGTTGCGGATGCCGTTGGACTGCACCTGCTCGCCTACGATGAGCCAGCGGGTGCCCCCGGCGCTCGCTGCGTTCCCCTTGATGACGCGGGATTTTCCGTCCTCCATGACCTGCCGCAGGAGGCCTACGTAGGAGTCGGCGCACTTCCGTCCGATGGGTAGGCCCGCTAGCCAGGGCTGCCCGTAGCGCTCCTCCATATAGCGGGCTATCAGAAAACCGGCCCTTGAGACCGCGAGGTTGATCTGCGCTTTTGGCGCGTTCCTGAGCGCGCCCAGGCTGTAATCCATGGAGAGGGTCGAGACGGTCTCGATCCCGTTTTCTCTGAGCAGCGACTTCAGGTCGGCTAAATTTTCCGTCTGCCCAAAATCCATCGGGTTCACGCCGACGATATTTACCGTCCCCGCGCGGGTCGGGCCATCCTCCGCGAAGCGCTCCAGCAGCGCTCGCACGGCCAAAAATACCCCCCGGTCATAGTATTCCGTCCCTGTCGTGTCGATGCCCAGGCTCACGACCCCGCTCCGCGCTTCCAGCTCGCGCGCTATGCCGTTTAAGTCGCAGCCCGCCACCATCGGCGCCGGGCTGCCTATGAGCGCGAAGATGTCCGGCTTGAGGTCGGCGCCTGCCATCAGCATCTTCGAGATGAGCTTTTCGTCGTCCCCCATTATCAGGTCTATCTCGCGCAGGCCGGAGCAGTAGATCGCGCTCGACGAACCGTACCACCTGGGCTCGTCGAAGCCGGTGTAGTTTCCTGTGCAGCCCGACGCGTCGTGCATCGCGGAGACGGCGTTCAGGTCAAAAAAGACCGAAGCCGCGCCGGAGTAGTCGGGGGAAAACGGGGCGAGCCATATAGAAAGCCTTGCCATTCCCTACACCACCAAACCGTAGCTGTCTATGACAGCTTTGAGATCCGCCTCGCGGCTCACCGCGTCGATTATGCGCCCCATCAGCGTCTCAACCCCGCAGTAGCCGTACATCCCGCTGTCGTCGATCATGTCGAGCAGGTACTTCGACCCGGTAACGTACGCGCCGTCCAGGCCTATGGCGAGGCTCTCCTCCAGCCTGTCCGCGAAGCGCACGGAGTTGTGATGTTCAGGCTGTATTATCCTTACGTCAGGCGCGTTTTCCTGCAGCCACTCGAATGCCTCCCTGTCGATCTCGGGGCAGTCGCCCGTCACGACGCGCTCGACGCGGAAACCGTACTCGACCAACGCGCGCGCCAGCTCGAACGGCTTTACGACCGCCGAATTGTCCACGACGATGGGCACGTCTCCAGCGGCGGCCAGCGCCTCCGCTATCTTCGCCTTAGCCCTCTCCTCTCGTTGCCCGAGAAAGGCGAAATCCCGCGGCGCCTCGTCCGCGTGGCCCAGCGCGGCGAGCAGGGTCTCGTAATTTCGCCCGATCTGCTCCAGCCTGTAACTGACCGGGAGGAATACAAAGGGGATGCCTAGCTCCGGCTCCATCTGACGGGCTGCTGGCAGAGCACCTGGCCCTATCACCAGGTTCAGCTCGCCGCGGGCCATCGCCTGGAAGTCGTCGAAACGCTTGTACTGCGAGATGTGCCGCGCCTCGCAGCCCAAACGTCCCAGGAGGCCGTGCAGCTCGCTTTTGGGATCGATGGCCTCGAAGTTGCCGACGCAGTTGACGGCCCTGTCGCGCCTTCCCTCCGGATCCGCTTCCAGGAGGCTGTAGATCCTCTTTTGAAGCGTCACGCCAGGCGGCGAGTCCGAATCGAGCGATATGGGGTTCATGTGGCAGTCCCTGAAGAGGACGCCAGGGTGCGCCTCCGAGAGGCGTGACATAAGCGCCTCGTGATCCGTTCCGATCAGGTCGTCCAGGCAACTCACGAAGATCAGCATCACCCTGGGCTTCCAGGGGGAGAGGGCGCGGAACAGCTCGTCCACGGCGTCCGCGATCAGCGAGTCGTAGCCGGCGATTATGTCGCTCTGATCCACATACAGGAAAGAGAGCCTGTCCTTGAGGCCGTGCTGCATTGCCCCTATCGCCGCGTGCCGGCCGCAGGCAGAAGGGCAGACGAACAGCTGGTAGCTTTCCGGCACCATCATGCCTATCTGGACTATCCCCCAGTCCCCGTGGGCTGGCGACGAGTAGTGGAGCGTACTTTCAAAACAGAATTTCGGTTTGCATGGCGGCATCATGACTCATATCACCTCCAATATCCTTGCCGCAAGCTCGTTGTACTCGCGGGCCATCGCGCTTTCAGGGAAGGCCTCCACCACGGTCATGCCCATCTCCTCTGCCCTTTGCACGGCGGCGTCGCGGGGGATCTTTTTGATCACTGTGGCGCCGGTTTCGTCCGCTAGTTTCCGGACGCACCCTTCTTCTCCCTCAATGTCCTTGGAGTTATGGATCAGCCCGGAAAACGCGGCGTACCTGCGCTCGCCGAAGCTCTCTATGGCACGGATGATATTAGTGGCAGCGTACATCGACATCATCTCGCCAGAGGTGACGATGAAGACGTTGTCAGCGTATCCCTCCCGGATCGGCATGGCGAAACCGCCGCAGACTACGTCCCCCAGTACGTCGTAGAACACTATATCTGGCTTGAAACGCTGAAACGTATTAAGTTCTTCTAACTTTTTAAAGGCCGTGATGATGCCCCTGCCGGCGCACCCTATCCCGGGCGGAGGCCCTCCCGCCTCGACGCAGACGACCCCGCCGTATCCCACGAAGGCGATGTCCTCCACCGCCACCTCGCCTTTTTTGCTTCTGATCTGATCCAGGACGGTGGGAATCCCCTTACCGCGAAGCAATGTCTTAGTCGAGTCGGACTTCGGGTCGCAACCGACCTGCATGACCTTCAGGCCCATGTCCGCCATGGCGGCCGATAGATTTGACGTAGTCGTGGATTTTCCAATGCCGCCCTTTCCGTAAATCGCTATTTTTTTCAAATTTAACTTCCCCCGTAAAATTTCTTCGCTCGTCTAAACTACCGCAGAACACTTTCACCTAGCGTCAGCCGTACCCGCGTGCCGGCTGACGCAGACGGAACCAAGCCCTCCCTTCGAAAAAACCGCGTCCGCGCGCGGCTTTGTATCCTCTAAAGCTAAAACGCGCATCTTACGGCACTATATGTTCGCATCAACAAACACAAATGTCAAGCCCACGACGGCATCTCGCGGAACTATTGACAATGAACAATTGGGTGATATCATGTTCACTGTCGAAGTGAAGTTACCTTGCGTGAATAGGAGGCGGAGTGATGTCCCTTCGAATCAGGCGACGACGATTTACGTCATACAGCGAATCAAGACGTGATGTTTTGTTTGTTGCGTTGACGGGGACATGGCACTGCCGCATACCGGTGACAGAGAGGGGACGCGTTGGCTGAGAGCGTTCCTCGCGGGTGCGGAAGCATTGGGAGGAACGCTGATTGATTGCCAGGCGGACTCGACTCGAGGGTTTAAGGCTTCACCCTTTAGGCGTCTTCTAGCAAATCAGCCTCCTTGAGCCCGCACCCCTGAGCAGACACCGAAGAAAGGACCCGGCGCGGCGCCGGGCCAAGTAGGCGTCCGGCTGGCCCCCCCGAAAGAGGGCTTCAATAAGAGGGCGACGCGCGAGGCGTTTCGCCAATGAGGGTGGCACCGCGGGTTTACGGCATATAAACTCGTCCCTCTTTCAGGTTTGACGGCCTGGAAGGGGGGCGAGTTTTTTGTATCGGCAACAAGCTGATTTATGAAGGCAGCTCTGTTCGGAGGCGGCAAAGGGCGAAGCGCCCAAACCACAAACTGGAGGGGATTGGAATGTCAGGCAACAGAGGGAGCAAGGGGAAGGTAGTTCTAGCGTACAGCGGAGGCCTCGACACGTCGGTCGCGATACCGTGGCTCAAGGAGCAGGGATACGAGGTCGTGACGATGACGGCTGACGTGGGGCAGCAGGCCGACGACATGGACGAGATCAACGAGAAAGCCATCATGACTGGCGCGGTCACGGCGCACATGCTCGACCTGCGCCAGGAGATGATCGAGAAGTTCATATGGCCAGGCCTGAAGGCCAACGCGCTCTATGAGGGGATTTACCCTTTGAACTCCGCCTACTCCAGGCCGATAATAGCCCAGGCGCTCATCCATATAGCGCACCTCGAGGGCGCGGTGGCGATCGCCCACGGCTGCACGGGCAAGGGGCAGGACCAGGTGCGCATCGAGGTGTGCGCGGGCGCCCTAGACCCTGCGATAGAGGTGCTGGCGCCCGTCCGCGACTGGCACATGACCCGCGAGGAGGAGATGGAGTACGCTGAGAAGCACGACGTCCCGGTGCCCACGACCAGGAAGAGCCCCTACAGCCTGGACGACAACATCTGGGGCAGATCCTGCGAGTGCGGCGTACTGGAGGATCCGTGGAACACGCCCCCCGACGGCGCTTACGGCCTCACGGTCGACCCGGTGGACGCCCCTGACAAGCCCCAGACAATAGAGATCGCGTTCGAGAAGGGCATCCCCGTCGCGGTGGACGGCAAGCCCCTCGGGTGCGTCGAGCTGATAGAGGCCCTCAACAAGACAGCCGGCGCTCACGGCATAGGGCGCGTGGAC
Organism: Synergistaceae bacterium; assembly: GCA_031258255.1. Taxonomy (GTDB): domain Bacteria; phylum Synergistota; class Synergistia; order Synergistales; family Synergistaceae; genus JAIRNC01. The sequence goes on along the minus strand of JAIRNC010000042.1, from coordinate 2,654 downwards.
ATGGTGGAGAACAGGCTCGTGGGCTTCAAGAGCCGCGAGGTGTACGAGTGCCCGGCCGCCGTGACGCTCATCACGGCCCACAAGGCGCTGGAGACGATAACCCTGAGCAAGGACGTGATGAGGGCGAAGGGCGACATGGAGAAGACGTTCTCGGAGCTGCTATATGAAGGCTACTGGTTCTCGCCGCTCATGGACGCCGTCCAGGCGTTCGTCGACAAGACGCAGGAGGTAGTGAGCGGGACAGTGCGCGTCCGCCTCTACAAGGGGCAGGCCGTGGTCGAGGGGATGAAGTCGGATAACGCGATCTACCGCCACGACCTAGCCACGTACTCGGAGGGCGACGCCTTCGACCACTCGTCCGCCGTCGGGTTCATAAAGGTATGGGGCCTCCCGATCAAGACGTGGACCCAGTCTCACCCGGAGTCACGGCCCAAGCTGGGCGCTGTGAAGGACAAAAAACTTCCAGCGTAAATATTAACCCCTTATGGCGACTACGCCTGCCCCTGCATCCGGTCGGCGCTTGCCGGGGACGTGGATCGTTGCTGCACCACCTTGGAACCCTTCGGCACGTCGCTGGTTATCCACACGTTGCCGCCTATCATGGCGCCGGCCCCTATGGTCACACGGCCCAGGATCGTGGCGCCGGCGTACACAACTACGTTGTCCTCCAGGATAGGGTGTCTCGGCAGCCCCTTTATGGGGTTGCCGGACTCATCCTTCGGGAAGGAGAGCGCGCCCAGCGTGACGCCCTGATAAAGCCTGCATCGGTTGCCTATTACCGCCGTCTCCCCGATTACCACCCCTGTGCCGTGGTCGATGAAGAACTCCCGGCCGATCGAGGCGCCGGGGTTTATGTCTATGCCGGTGCGCGAGTGGCCCATCTCGCTGATTATCCTGGGTATCACCGGGACTCCCAGTTTGTACAGCTCGTGAGCCACCCTGTGGTTAGTCATGATGTATATCGACGGGTAGCAGAATATCGTCTCCGCCTTGCTCTTGGCCGCGGGATCCCCCTCAAAGGCGGCCAGGACGTCGCTGTCCAGGAGGTTGCGGATCTCCGGGAGGCGCCTCATGAACTCGCCAGCCAGTTCCAGCGCGTCGCCCTCGCACTCCTTGCAGGAGATGTACTGATCCCGCCCAGTGAAGCACATGCCCAAGCGTATCTGCTCGGCCAGGATGCGGAAGATGTCGTCCAGCCAGGACGCCATGTGGTGGCGCATCGATTGCTCGCCTATGCCGCCCGTCCCGAAAAAACCGGGGAAGACCACCGCCCGGACCAGCTCTATCATCCTGCCCAGCTCCGGGGAGGACGGCATGTCCGTCGCTGGGAGGGGTATGTTCCTCTCGCGTCCGTTCGATGGCGTGATGAAAGCGTCAAGGATCTTGTCTATGTCCGGATATGCCCCGTTTTTCCCTTTTGCCCCTTCGTGCGCGTTCTCTGCCTGTTTCATCGTATCACCCCAAAAAAGGACTTGAGTAATGTTTGACGGAGCAAAGTTTTCCCCCATAAAACATATTAATACTAGGAATTATACTATATTCCGGCTCTGAATCAAATGGCCCTGAAGGAATGCAGACTGCCCGAAGACCAAAAAATGGGGCCTCGCTCAAGACTCGCGAAGCCCCTCGATTCTCTGAAAGGCCCTTGCCCTGAGCGACGGGAACGCTGGGAATGGCCTTTCGCCAGTTGTTGCAAACAGGATGCTTTGATCGTGCCAGCCGTGCTGTTTGCGGCATTACCACTGCGTCGGTGAAACAAACTGACTTACAATATGCAAAATGTATCAGAGCGCCGAAAAATGACGCGGCGATTTTAAAAAAAATGATTGTTTTTCTAGCTAGTGTCTACTGAATAACTCGCAAAGGCAGTTTAAATCAATATTTGTACCAGTTTTGTGATAAAATAAGTGCAGACAAAAAAGCCAAAAGCGCTCAAAAACTTTGCACTTGGAGGGCCAAAATGTATAAGCCAAGGGACCGACAAATAAACTTTGACGATTTCAACCAGCCACTCGGACTCAAACTGGACCCTGAAAACAGGTGGGTCAAAAAAGCGGCCCTCATTCCGTGGGATGAAATAGAGAAACGCTACTCGGGCCTGTTTCCGAGCAGGGACGGCAACGTCGCCAAGCCGGCCCGCTTGGCGTTGGGCAGCGTCTTAATTCAGCAGGAGTACAATTTTTCAGATGAAGAGACTGCCGCAATGATTCGCGAGCACCCTTATTTGCAGTACTTCTGCGGGATGCGCGGCTATGACAGCGGAGCGCCTTTCGACTCGTCAGCGCTGACGCGTTTCAGGAAGCGGTTCACGCCCGAAATGCTGGGTGAGATCAACGACATGCTCATAAAGTCCGCATTGGAAGCGCGTGAAGCAAAAAAGAAGAAGAAGGCATGCAGGCGCCCCCCGGCGCAAACGGGCGCTTTTAATCCGGACGGGGCTGAGGGCAATGAAGCGCCGATCCAGCCTGAACCCATAGGAGAACGGCCCGCGGGTATGGGCTCCGGCGAAATGGCGGTTGAAACGCCGCCGCCGAATAGCGGCACTCTGATAGTGGACGCCACGTGCGCTCCAAGCTATATCAAATATCCTCAGGACACAGACCTTCTGAACCAAGCCCGCTTAAAGACGGAAAAGATAATATCGGAACTGCACG
>JAIRNC010000026.1 GCA_031258255.1 Synergistaceae bacterium | reverse complement strand
GTGTGTGGACGCATTGTAAATAATGCCCGTATAAGGGTTGAGAGCTACGTTGCTTGCCTTGTTGTCGCCTTCCTTATATGGCGCGTTTAACCCGACGTCGGCATATCCGAAGTGCGGATACGGCGGCAAGGTGTTGCCCTTCTCGTCTCTCATCGACGAAGGCACGAGCGCCACGCCGGAGAGGGTGACGCTATTCTCCAGCTCCGGCGTCCAGCCGAACAGGGGGTAGTAAGCCTTTAGTGGGTAGGTGTCCCCAGCCCCCGTATTCCCCCGGCTGTCCTCCCACGTAGTTTTCCCTCCCGTGGTTTTCGTGTAGGTCATGGAGTACGGCCAGAGCGCGCTGTCCTCGTAATGGAAAGAGCCGGCGAGTGTGTACCACGTCTCGCCGTCCTCGGAAACGTAGACGTTGCCCGGCTCGGCGTAGCTGCTGCCGCCGTCCCAGGAGTTCCCGTACACGATGAAGTCTATGCCGTAGGGGTTCTTAGGGTCGTCGGTTATCGCGTCCTTATACCAATACGTGATATACCCGCCGAAGTTGCCGAGGGACGTCGGCGGGCCATCCGCGCCAGTCGTCGTCGTGTCTACCATTTCATAGCCGCGCAACGTGCCCAAGGCGTTGATGCCGTATGGGCCCAGACCGCGGCCGTTTGTGTACTGTGACGCTATACAGAAATAGTCCGTCACCGCGTTCGGCATCCCGCTAAAGTTCTGCGAGTAGCAGATGAAGTCGTAGTCCTTATAGTTATCTTCCCCGTCCGTCAGCCGCACGGTGGTCTTCGTGCCCGTCAAGGAGGCGGCCAGCGACAGCTCGCATAGGAACTCACCCGTTTCATCGTCCTCAGTCACCGGTTGCTTCTCGTTGCCGATTGTGACAGTCACGTCGTTGGGTACGGCAAAGTGAAAAATGCCTTTGTCCTGGCCGTACCAGATGACGGAGTCGATCTGGGTGTCGTGTTTTTTATCAAGGCGATCAAAGAGAGATTTGAATACCGCAATATAGTCACCCAGACGCTGGCCGTTCGCGACATCCAGGCCGCCTAGGGAGAGACTCTGGAGCACCGTTACCGGCGTCGTCTCCTTGTGATCGCCGTAAGCGACCGTGACGGTCTGCTCCCCGGGTTCGGCAAATGGCACAGTCTCGGCCGCGACGGTGTAGAGGTTGATGACCTTCGTAGAGACGCCGGCTTTCCCTGCGGCCTCGTCTGTCAGTGTCGCGGTCACCTCCATGCCGTATCTCTTGAATACATCCCCAACGAAATAGTCCTTTTTTTTCGGAGACTTCGTCACAGCAATGGATGCCACGTCAACGGGATCGGGATCGCCAGATGTGTCCGGTTCCGCGATGGTAAAGTTGAAAGTGTGCGCGACGGCAAGAAAAGGATTATCGACCACTGTGGTGTAGTAAACAGCAAATACTTGAGTTTTTTTTCCATTTTGAAGTTGTATAGGTATGCCATCGGCCGCATTCATTTGATTTATTGCAGTCGAATTATAAGCAGTATCCCCGATTGTTGCCGTGATTACAGGAAGTTTTCCATTTCCAGGGTATAATATTTCAAACTTTAAATACACTGTTCCACTTGGATCCGTATTTGCCCCGAGGACGATGTCAAATGTTCGATTGGGACGCGACTGCCCACTTTCGTACTTTGTGCCATTATATGAAACGTTTTCGCCAAAAGTTTCCCTGCATGAGACAACATCCGCGTTAATTTTCCACCAATTAAAACTGTTATTTCTTCCTCCGATATCTTTTTCGTTTATATTTATCTGGTACGGATCGGTAAATGCCGTGCTACTTGCCATCAACAGAAAAATAATGACAAGCGGCAAGCAAAATAACCGCTTTAACATGATGATCATCTCTTTTCTTGTTTTCTATAATTTTCCGGCTCAACAGGGACACTCGGACGCGTGTCCGCGCCCGAGTGTCCCTGTACATACTACATACAGGTTTGTTGTTTTACCGGATCGAAACCTTGGAGTATGCCCCTGTAAGGGCGAAATATGTGTCATCCGCTATTTCCGCCGGATCATACGCCGGAAAATATACGCTGTCGGTTGTCACTATGTACGTCCCGGAACTAAACGTGCCGCTGAACGTCACACGCCCGTTCAAGTCGGATACCTCTGAGTTGAGCAGTCTCGTCCCGGTCGGATCGTACAGATAGGCGGTTACGCCGGCCTGTACGTTCTTGTAGTTGTCCACGTACATGGTGTATGGGTCTTCCGGGTATATGAATGTGGTGTGCCCCTGGAGCTGAACCGTCAGCGAGCTGGCAGATGAATCCACGTAAACGCCCCTGACATAGTTGGCCGCGAAGCTGCCGCTCGCCGGGCTGAAATCCGCAGGAAAGTCATAGAACATGTGGACTACGTCTCCGTCCTTGATTTTCGTTTCCAGAATGGTCGCGCCGATCCATCCCGTTCCGTCGGTAAGCACGGGGAACAGGTCGTTGACGCGGACAGCCCATCCGTCATAACCGAAATCCTCGTTGCCTTCCCAAGTTATGTCACCATGTTTCACGCTCTTCACATAGTCCGTCGACGCGTCGATCACTTTCCCTTGCGCGTCATAGAACGTCAAATCAAAACTCTTATTGTTGTTCACCGCGACGAGGAGGTCGGTGACCGTGAAATAGCCAGGTGACGCCTGGGACAGCGTGAGGTCGTGGCTCACCCAGAACTTGCCTTCCTCTTCAAAGTATTGGTTGCCAGCCTCTATGACGAACGTGACTTCGATCGATGCCGCCGCGTCGGGAGACGTTATCTCATATGTCGAGGTGTCTCGGGAACTCGACGGCGGGATAGCGCTGCCCTCCAGGTAATTCACAGCCGCTACCGCCGGTGACGGCGCGAACGCCAGGCCCATTGCCGAGAATATGAACGCAAGTGCCAATACGAGCGACAATAACTTCTTATTTCTCATCTGCTTTCCCTCCTATTTCGTCTTGGGCGCACGACAGCGCCTCATAGATAACCTTCCGACAACAGTCACCGACAAATGGGTCGTTCCCTTCGCTGATCAGCCCTGGCTCCTCCCTTCCCGCCCGCAAGGGCGCAATGACAGCCGTAAACCGGTACTACCTACGTTCGGCATACGGCGACCACGCTTTGCCACAGGGCAAAGCGAAAACGTTGCGGTAATATGCCAGCGGATACGCCGCCGGCACCATGCGCATGGAAATTTGGGTTTGAATACAAGAAATTAAGGAACACGAAGAGTAATTTAATGCCCCGTGAAATTTGCGGGCAACGCTGATAAAACCGTGAGTCGGGCCGGAGGGGAGCGGTGTTTTTACGCCATAAGCAACCCGCTGCGTTTGGCGTGGATTTGCCGGCAATGCGAAGGATTGCCGAACGAGCGCCCGGAAGCGTACTTTCGGTACGCTGAGGACAGCGAGCGAGGCAAGCGTGAAGCAGTGTCGGCAAATACGCGCCAAACGCTGTCTGTCTGTCTGTCTGTCTGTCTGTCTGTCTGTCTGTCTGTCTGTCTGTCTGTCTGTCTGTCTGTCTGTCGAAGATTGTGCTGTCCCGTTCAGGAGCGCATCAGTAAAAACCACTACTTTCACCTCCTTCCCTCAAAAAGTCTTAGTACCAACAACTACGCACAAACTGGCTCCGCTTTATGCGCAATCCACGGCAGTCCGTTTTTTTACGAGGCGGGGGAAAAGACAAAAATAAAGAACCCTCCTCGTCCACGGGGGGTTCCCGGAAGCCTCCCAAGAGCAATGGTCTCCACGATGTCAGGTTTTCTGACTCCTGCGTCAGGAAAAATCTGCCGCAGTTACAGTAGCCGGGCTGTCCCGGATTTTAACCGGGTTGCCCTGACACGGGCTAGATTGTGCTTGCCTTATGCTGTTTCGATGCTTTGTTTCACGTTACCGAAGATATGATATTACGGCTCCGTTTTTTTGTCTACCAGTACTTACGGATCAAAATATCCGCAAAAACCCTTAGCGCGTGTCCCAAGACAGTTACTTTTGGGGATTAACCGAGCGAGAGTATATCGTCCTCGTTGAGACCAGTATATTATCTCGTCGCCGCGGCGAAGAAGATGCGATAAACGAACCAAGGCTTACCGTCAGTCAGACCTCAAACTCAGCTATGACCGCCGTGTGATCGGAGGGGCGCTCCATGGCGCGGAGATCCCTCAGGGCGCGGGCATCCGTGCTTCTCTCTGCCAGCGAGGGCGTGGCGAAGAAGTGGTCGATGCGCCAGCCGATGTTACGGGAGAGCGCGTCCTTCACCCGGTAGTCCCAGAACGAAAACTCTCCGGCGTCCGGCCTGTGGCGGCGGTATATGTCCTCCAGGCCCCATTCCAGGACGGAGGCGAGAGCGTCCCTCGCCTCCTGACAGACGCAGACGTGATCCCTCTTGTTTTCCGGGTGGGTCACGTCTATGTCCGTCGGCGCGACGTTTATGTCCCCAGTCCAGAGCAGGAGGCCGGACGTGGAGAAGCGCCGCTCGAAAAGCAGCCTCAGCCGCTCGAAAAAGCGGATTTTATACTTAAAATCGGGCGAATCCATGGATTTCCCCTGCGGCACGTAGGAGTTCACGACGGAAAGCGCCCCAAACCTGGCTATAGCGAGCCTGGACGCGTCCTGCTCGCCGTCCTCCCCGTCCATGAAGCCGAAGGAGCATTCGTCTGGCGCGGCCCGCGAGACGACCGCGACCCCGTTGTAGGACTTCATCCCCCGGAACGCGGCCCTATAGCCCAGACTGGCAAAAAAATCCATCGGGAAGTCCGCGTCCTGGCACTTCGTCTCCTGGAAACAGACAATATCCGGCTCGGCCTCCCGCAGGAAACGCTCTACTATGGGCAGCCTCGCCTTTAGCGAGTTTACGTTGAACGTGGCGATTTTTTCGGCGCTCATTGTGACACCTCCAGATCTAAGAAAAGGCTGATTTATATTGCGTGACTAATACCAAGCTGATTTCAATCGGGCGTTTATGACGCGTCTTGTGGCCATGAACACTGCATTTAATTTTTTTGCTTCAGGCCCTTGATTTCAAATTGGCGTCCGCTGCCTCCAGGGCGCCCATCTCCCTGAACTCTCTGAACAAAAAGACCGCCGCGAGACAGACCGCCGCCGTGTCAGCAACCGGCCCGGCGTACATTACTCCGTCTATGCCCCAGAAACGGGGGAAGATCAGGACGAGAGGCAGGAGGAATAATATCTGCCTGGTCAGCGACATGAATACGCCCCTCGTGGCCTTCCCTATCGAGGTGAAGAAAGTGGCCGTCACAGGCTGGACGCCGTTGGCCACGGTCATGAACAGGAAAATCCTGAAATAGCGCTCGACGAAGCGGTAATACTCGTCGCTCCCACCCCCGAACAAGCTTATTATCTCGGACGGGAACAGCTGAAAACAGAGGAACACGACAAACGAGAGGCCCGTGGAGGCGCTTATGACAAGCCTGAACGTCCGCTTGACCCTTGCGTAGTTGCGCGCGCCGTAGTTGAAGCCGATTATCGGCTGCCCTCCCTGCGAGAGCCCGACGACGACCGCGATGAAAATCATGTTAACCTTCGTGATGATGCCGGCGGCCGCGAGCGGGACGTTGGCGCCGTATACGGACAGCGCGCCGTAGTGGGTGAGGACGTTGTTCAGCGTCACCTGCACGCACATCATGGAAAGCTGGTTGACGCACGACCCGGCGCCCAGGGACGAAATCGCGGCGAGCTTTGAGAGCCTTGGGATAAAGTAATTTTTCAATAGCGGCACCGACCTGTACCGGGCTATATAGCGAACGGCGAGCGCCCACGATATGAACTGCGATATCACGGTCCCCCAGGCCGCTCCGGCTATGCCCATGTCAAACCCGAACATCAGGATCGAGTTGAGCACGACGTTCATCAATGCCCCCGTGACGTTGCATACCATGGAGTACCTGGGGCTGCCATCAGCCCTTATTAGATGCGTGCATCCAATGGACATGATCATGAACGGCATCCCCAATGAGACTATGGACGTATAGGTGAGCGCGTAGGGCATGACTTCCGTCGTCGCTCCGAATGCGCTCAGGATCCTGGCGAGGAACAGCCTGACGACGACGAATACGGCGAGCCCGGACAGGCCCATGAACGTCACGGCGCCCGCGGCGATCACCCCCGCGTTCTCCCTGTTCCCCCTGCCCATCTCAAGGTTGAAGTTCGACGCGCCGCCCACGCCCAAAAGGAGAGAAAGCGACATGCATATCGTCCCGATGGGGAAGGCCACGTTCGTGGCGGCGTTGCCTAGCATCCCAACGCTGTGCCCTATGAATATCTGGTCGACGATGTTATACAGCGCCCCCACGAGCATAGCGATTATGCTAGGCAGGGCATACTTTAAAAGCAGTCCCCCTAAGCCCGCCCTAGCCAGCGGGTGAGAGTTCGCGTCAAACTTATCGGAATCACCCAACACAACGCCCCCTAACCTTACCGAACCGCGAGATATACGAAAAAAAATGTGTGCGCTGACCACGCGCAGCAGGAGATCCGCCGCCGCACAGTCGGAATTACGCCCAGTCCTCCACGCGCACGCCGATGACCTGGGAGAGGCCGGGCTCCGCTAGCGTCACGCCGTACAGCACGTCAGCCCGCTCCATCGTGACGCGCCTGTGGGTCATCACGAAGATCTGGCGCTTTCCGGCCGCCTCCCTCGCAAGATCCGCGAAGCGCCTCAGATTCACCTCGTCCAGCGCGGCGTCAACCTCGTCCAAGACGGCGATGGGGCAGCCAGCGACCTCAAGGGAGGCGAAGAGGAGGGCTATCGCCGCCAGGGACTGTTCGCCCCCGGAGAGCTGCGCTATGCTCTGCGGGTGCTTCCCCGGCGGGCGGGCCACCACGTCGACGCCGCTGTCCCACAGCGAGGCGCCCTCTATGAAGTCGAGCTTCGCGTCGCCGCCTCCGAAGAGCTGCTGAAAGAGGGCGTCGAACTTTTTGTCGATCTCCTCCATGGCCTCCGTGAATATCGTCCTGGCCTGCTCGTCGGCATCTGCTATTAGCCTCTCCAGCTCGACAATGCCGCCCCCAACGTCGTCAAGCTGGTCGCCCAGATACGCCAGCCTGTCACGAAGGCTCCTGTCCTCCGAGAGGGCGCCCAGATCGACGTCCCCCAGCGCCTTCAGCTCCCTGTCTCGCTCTCGTATCGCGCGCCTCAGCTCATCAGGGTCGATATCACCGAGGTCGCTCACGACTTGCGGCCCGGCGTATGGATACTGCTCGTCCCAAGTCTGGATCAATTCGGATCTCTCGCGTCGCAGAAGCTCCTGCTTCGACTCGCAAAGGGCCAAATCGGCTGAAACCTTTGACAGGGCCTCCTTCGCCCGAGCGAGGCGCGCCGTCCTCCGCTCACGCCGCGCCGTGATCAGCCCATACCTCTCGCCGAACTCGGCCATCGCGCCCACGAGCGCCCTCTTTCTGGCGGCGACCTCGGCGACGCGGCTGGCGAGCCGCGTGAGGTTCGCCCTGTTCGCTATGATGTCGCTATCGCAAGACGCCTGTTCGGCCTCCAGATCGGACATCGAACGCAAGGCGGAGCGCAGATCCGCCGTGACGCGCTCCGACAGCACGAATGCCGACCGCTGTTTTTCCTGTAGCAGCGCCGCCTTGCTCTTGAGGCGCTCGACTTCCCTGAACAGTTTCGCGCCCGCGTCAGGCGCGTCGCCTAGATTCCCTTGAGCGCCCACGAGGAGCAGCTCCTCGTCCAACGATTTTCTCCTGACGTAAAGCTCCGCGTACCGCGCCGCGTCCTGTTTGAGCCGGGCCTTCATGCCGTCCCTCTCGCTCTTTGCCCTCGCCCGCTCCCGTGCTATCTCCTCCCTGCGGGCGTCGAGGGCGCTGCGCTTCGAGGCGAGTTCGCGGATGGATGAGGAAATTTCCTCCTTTTTGGCGGCTGCGGACGCCTCCTGCTCCTCCAGGCCGGAGACGAGCGCAGTAAGCGCGTCGGCCTGGCCCCTGGCCTGGTCGGCCTGACGCTCCATCTCTATGATCGCCGACCTTATCTCTATCGCCCGGCCTGGCTTCTGTGCCTTCCCGCCTGATATGCTGCCGGAGGGCTGGAACACGTCCCCGTCCAGCGTCGCTATAGGCCCGGAGAACCCGCCCCCAACGAGGCGCTGGCCCAGCCTGTAGTCCTCGACGATCAGAAGATCCCCCATCAGGTGATCGAGGGCCGGACGCCAATGCTCCTGCGGGCTTATCAGCCTCATCGCCCAGCCGGTCACTCCCTCCTGCGGCAGCCTGCACGACTCGTCGCGTCTGCGCGGGCGGCTCCGTTCGAGGGGCAGGAACGTGGCGCGCCCGGCCTGGTTTTTCTTGAGCTGCTCTATGCAGCGCCCCGCCTCGTCCATCGTCTCCACAAGTACCCAGAACTGGCGGCCCCCCAGGAACGCCTCCATCGCCTGTGCCAGCTCGGCCGGGCAGGAGAACGCGTCTATCACCGCGCAGGGCTTGGCGTCGAGACGGCCGAGCCTGGCTGACGACAGTACGTGTTGCACCGGGCGCGGGTAGATTTCCGTCTGCGCCTGCTCCTGTAGCTCGGCGAGCCGCCCGGAGAGCCTGGACGCCTCCCTCCTGCTTTTTTGCAGGCCGGCCGCCGCTTCGTGGAGGCGGGCGTAGATGTCGCGGTGCCTGGTGGAAGCATCCTCCTGCTCGCCCAGCAGAGCCTCGTGACGCTTTTCGAGCGCGTCCAGCTCCTTCTTTATCGCGCTGGACTCGTCCGAGACGCCGGAGTCCTGCGCGGATTTACCTGACAGATCACGGAGCGACGAGCCGATGGACCGGATGCGTCCCCTGAGGGCCGTCATCTCGCCGTCGACCTCACCCCGCGCGCCGACGAGCCTCTCCCGGTTCTCCCTGTCCTTGCGGATGGCCTCCTGGCAGTCCTCGTACTTTTTCAGGGCGGCGGCGTGGGACTGCCTGCTCGCTTCCATCTCCTTTTCGAGCGACGCCCACTCCCTGTCCGAGGCTTCCTTGTCGGCGCGGCACCCGGCGATCTTCGACGCGAGGGCCGCCCTGTCCGTGCCGATCTGCGCCAGCCGCTTCCTCGCGGAAGAAAAGGACGCGCCGTATCCGTATGCCGTCTTGGTGAAGCTGGCCAAGGAGTTCTTCGCCTCGTCAAGCTCGCGGACCTGGTTCCGTCTCGTCTCTGACAGCTCTGCCAAGGCACCGTCCGCAAAGGACAGCGACCGCTCCCAGCGCGAGCGCCACGCCTCCTTAAGGCGCAACTCGCCTGACAGCCTCTTCAACTCGGCTTCCATGTCGACGGCGAAACTCTCGTTGCGTGCCCTGCGGATCCAGTACAGCGCGCGGCGCTCCTCCTCCAGCGAGTCCATTATCTCGCGGGCGGCTGTCGCCTTGCTGACGGCGGGCGCTATCTCATCCTTGCGCGCGGACAGCTCGGCGGAGAAGCCGCGCAGCCTGCCGTACTCCTCCCTGGCCTCAGCGAGCCTGTCCGATGCCTCAGTGCGTCTGCGGCGGTAAGCGTCGATTCCGAAAAGTGACTCAAGCAGCACCCTGCGCGCCTGGGGGCGTTGCTGGATGACCTCAGTCACGTCACCCTGGCCGATGAACGCGAATCTGTCGCCGGAGAGCTGCCACCGCGCCTTAGCCTCGTCCAGCTCCCCCAGAGTGACCCTCGACCCGTCCACGAACGACAGGGAACCGGACTCCGTGACGCGTCGCCTTATCGTGCAGACCTTCGCGTCCTCACGCATCTGTATCGACACCTCGGCCTCGGCCGCGCCCTGGAGGGAGGCTGACCCCTGGAAAAGGAGGTCGCCCTGCCTCGATATCCGCAGCTTCGACGCGTGACTGTCCCCCAGCACCCACCTCATGGCGTCCAGCAAGTTGCTCTTCCCGCTGCCGTTCGGACCGACTATGGCCGTCATGCCGGGCGACAGCGGCAGATCGTGCGAGCCGCCGAAGCTCTTGAAGCCCTTAAGCCGGAGCCGTGCTATGTACAATTACGCGATCCTCCCGCCTTTCCATGAGCTCGACGCGGTGCGCGACCCTGGGCAGGGCGCCCTGGAAGTCTATCTTGTATTTGTCCCACGCGTACTCGGGACGTTCGACGAGGTAGAATCGCCTCTCGAACTCCTCCTCCCACATGCCGAGGTACGTCTCTGCTATGTAGCGGGCGATGGCGGGGTGGAGCTCCACGAGAAAGGCCTCTGAGCGCGAACCCAGGACGGACCGGCGGATGAAGCGCTTCACCTTCATGGCGACGGTTTCCTCCTTGTCCACCCATCCGAGGCCGCCGCAGAACGGACACCCTCGGCTCATTATCGTCCGCATGTCGAGCCGCGCCCGCTTGCGGGTTATCTCGACCAAGCCCAGGGCCGTCACGCCGTACACGCGGGCCTTGCACCTGTCGCCCTTGAAGAGTTCCTGTAGCTGGCTCACGAGACGGTCCCTGTACTGCTGGCTATCCATGTCGATAAAGTCGATGACGACGATCCCGCCGATGGCGCGGAGACGAAGCTGCCTCGCTATCTCCTCCGCCGCCTCGAAGTTCGTATGGTACACGGTGTCCTGGAGATCCTTGGACCCTATGTATTTCCCGGTGTTCACGTCTATGACGGTAAGGGCCTCCGTCTGGTCGATGACCAGGTAGGCCCCGCTGGGGAGCCAGACCTTGCGGTCGTGCATCTCATCTATAGCGCGCTCTATGCCGTAGACGTCGAAGACCGGCAGGTTTCCCCTGTAAAACGTCAGCTCCGGGCGCTCGTCCTCCGGGAAGCGCTGGAGGAACGCCCCTATGCTCTCGTGGTCCTCGGGCGCGTCAACTATGATCTCCCCGATGCTGTCGGTCAGCTCGTCGCGCAAAATCCGCTCGACGAGTCCAATGTCCCTGTGGAGCAGACAGGGCGAGCTGTTCCTCTTCGCGTTGCGCTCGACCTCGGCCCACTCGTCCATCAGATCCGCAACGTCGCGGGCAAGGCTCTCCTCGTCGCTGTACTCGGCCGCGGTGCGCACGATGACGCCGCAACCCTCCGGGCGCAGCTTCCTGGCGAGCGCGCGGAGCCTCGACCGCTCCTCGTCGCTCTCTATCCTCTTTGAGACGCCCACGTCGTTGCTGGACGGCACCAGGACGAGATATCTGCCGGCCAAGGAGATCCTGGGCGACACGCGGGCGCCCTTGCCCCGCCTCGCCGTCTTCAGCACCTGCACGACCATGTCCATCCCGGCCTTCACGCTCATGCCCCTCGCGTCGTTCATGTAAAGGAAGCCGTTGCGCCCATCCCCTAGGCTGAGGAAGGCCGCGTTCATGCCGGGCAGGACGCTGTCCACCCGCGCCTTGTATATCTCGCCGGCCCGCTGCCGCTCCAGCATCCGCTCCACGTAAAGGTTGTCGAGCCTCCCGCGCCCGTCGAGTATCGCCACCCTCATCTCCTCGGGGTCGATCACGTTCACGACGATCTTCATGTCTTTATTCTTTATACCCATGTCCAATACTCCTCCGTCAAATCGTCACGCAATCGACGCCAGCTTGTCGCGGACAGGGGAGACAGCCACGCTCTGCACTAGGGCCAGCCCGACGAACTCCATCAGGAGCGAGCTGCCACCGTAGCTGAAAAGCGGCATCGGAAGGCCCGTAATGGGGGCAAGCCCCATGCTCATGGCTACGCTCTCCATGAGCTGGAACCAGAGCCACGCCGACACGCCGACGCACAAGAGCTTCGCCCTCGTGTCCTTCGTCCGGAACGCGGCGCGCATCAGGCGCCAGAACAAAAAGGCGAAGAGCAGCATCACGGACAGCCCGCCGACGAAGCCGAACTCCTCCGCGAATACGCTGAATATAAAGTCCGTGTGCGGCTCCGGAAGGAAGTGCAGCCTCCCCTGCGTGCCCTGCAAGAAGCCCTTGCCCCACAACCCCCCCGACCCCACGGCTATCCGCGACTGGATGACGTTATAGCCGGCGCCCTGCGGGTCTACGTATGGGTCGAGGAATACGACGAGGCGGAGCTTCTGGTATGCCTTGAGGCTGTTCCAGAAGAACGGCAGCGCCGCGACGCCTGCCGTCACGATCCCGGCCAGGTATTTTCCGGGCGTGTCTGCCGCCGCGATCATCGCGAAAATGATCGACCCGTAAACCAGCGCGCTGCCCAGATCTGGCTGGAACAGTATGAGCACTACCATGGCGCCGGACAGGGCAAGAGCGGAAAACAGGCGTTTAGGGGCGTCTGGTGGATAGCGCGAGCAAAACCTGGCCAGGAACAATATGAGCGCGACCTTGCCGAACTCGGCGGGCTGGAAGCCGACCGAGCCGAAGCGGAACCAGCTCAGTGCGCCCCTGGTGGCGGTCCCGACCGCGATGAGCACGCATAGCATGGCGACGGCCACGGCGTATATCGGGTAGCTCCACCTCAAAAAATTCTGATAGCCTATCCTCAGCACCGTGACGTAGGCCATAACGCTGACAGCCCCCCACACGAGCTGCCTTATGGCGTAGCCTGAGGTTGAGCGCCTGACCCCGGAACCGGCGCTGTAGATGGATACGAGGCCAAGGGCAAACAGGACCAATACCGCCACGCACATGGACCAGTCGAGGCCCTTGCGGATCTCCCCCCAACTATAGCCGGACTCGGCAAGCATACTACTGCTCGCCTCTCCTCCTCTGCCTTCTCACCGTCATCACAGGGATGTTGGCCACAAGGGCTACAGAGCTGTCTTCCCGCTCCAGATCCAGCTCTATGCGCTTTTCGTCTATCTCCACGTAATTTTTGATGACCGCTATTATATCTTTTTTCAGGTTCTCCAGCATCTCCGGGGAAATGTCGCTCCTGTCGTGCAACAGCACGAGCTGGAGCCTGTTCTTGGCGATTTGCCCGGAGTTATGGATGCCGAAGAGGTTCGTAAAAAAGCCCATCTGATCGTCCCCCCTAGTGGCCCAGAATGGCGCGCCTTATTATTCCGAACAACCCGCCGGAGTCGGTCGCGTCGAGGTTCATGAACGGCACGTCCTTGCCCTCTATCCTGGAGGCTATGTTCCTGAACGCGATGCCGGCAGGGGTGGACTGGGATAAGACGAGAGGCTCTCCCTTGTTGGAGCTGGTCACCACCGCCTCGTCGTCCGGCACCATGCCAATCAGGTCTATGGCCAGGATATCCAACACGTCAGAGACACCCAGCATATCGCCCTTCTTGACCATGTGAGGGCGTATTCGGTTCACGATGAGCCGGATCGGGGATTTGTCCATGGACTCCAGGAGCCCGATTATCCTGTCCGCGTCGCGCACCGCCGACACCTCCGGCGTCGTCACCACCAGCGCCTCGTCAGCGCCGGCAGCTGAGTTCCTGAAACCGGCCTCTATGCCGGCAGGGCTGTCGATCAACACGTAGTCGAACTCCTTGCGCAGCTCGCCGCAGACCTCGATCATCTGTTCAGCGGTGACGGCGTCCTTTGTCCTGGACTGCGCGGTCGGTATCATGAAAAGGTTCTCGATGCGCTTGTCGCGGATGAAGGTCTGGTTCAGCCTGCACGTCCCCTCAAGCGCGTCGATGAGCGTGTACACGATGCGGTTCTCCAAGCCCATTATCACGTCCAGGTTTCTCAGGCCCACGTCTCCGTCGACCGCCACAACTCTCTTGCCCATGTTAGCCAGTGCGGCGGCAAGGTTCGCCGTGGCCGTCGTCTTGCCGACCCCGCCCTTTCCGGAGGTCACTACGATCACTCGCGCTGTCATCTATACTCCTCCCTGGTGAGACCAGAAAATTATCGCCGTCTAACCGGCGCTTTCATCGCGGCTGTCGCTCTTTATCATGGGCCAGTAGTCTATGAACACCGACCCCTCGTTGACCCTGACGATCACCATCTTGCCCCACCAGCGCTCGTCCCTGTCCAGCGAGCCGATCTTAGTGCCTATCCTGACCTGGCGCGCCTCCAGCGACCTCACGACGACGGACGCCGTCTCGTCCCCGTTATATCCGGCGTGGACGAGCCCGCTGAGACGGCCCAGCACCGTAACGTGTCCCCCTGCCAGGATCTCCGCCCCGTCGTTTACGTGCCCTGCCACTATGACGTCCCCTGAGTGCTCCACCCGCTGCCCCGACCGAAGCGACCGTTGCAGGAAAAGCGCCCCGCCCGCCGCCCGCTCGTTCGCCCGTACGCTGGGCGCCGGCTCCGACGTCGGCAGGCCGATCCTCTTGAGGAGATCCTGCGTGGCCGCGTCGTAGGTAATCCACGCCGCCACGTACATCCCGGCGGGCCAAATGAGATCCGTCATGATATCGCGGATCAGCCCCTCTGACAACGGGCGCGCGCCGAAGTCCAGAACCACCTTCGCGCCTGGCAGGAATCGCCTCCCCTTGCCGCGCACCTCGTCAAACTCCTTCGAAAAATCACTGGCGTCCATATCCTCGGATATAATACACCTTAGCATTGAGTCGTACATACCCTTTAATTTTATCAAAGCGAGTCTCCCCCTATGAGTAAGGATGGTTCCTTATTTCTCGTGTTCGACGAGGTACGCCAGCATCTGCCCCACAAGAGGGCCGGCGACCGATGAGCCTGACCCCCCGCCCTCCACCAGCACGGCCGCGACGTACTTGGGGTCGTTCGCGGGAGCGTACCCAACGAACCAGGCGTGATCCTCACCGTGAGGGTTCTGCGCCGTGCCGGTCTTGCCCGCCACATCCACCCCGTAACGCCCAGCCACGCGGCCCGTGCCTACCCTGACTACCTCGCGCAGGCCGGTCTTTATGGAATCCATGTGGGCCTTCGTTATCTTGACCGGGGTCATCTCAGGCAGTTTTTCGGCGTTCAGGCGGGGCGTCACGAGGCTGCCGTCGTTCGCGAAAGCGGCGTACATCCGCGCCAGCTGGAGCGGCGTCATCAGGAGAAATCCCTGCCCTATGGAGTAGTTCACCGTATCCCCCTGATACCAAGCCTCCTTGCGGCGCGAGCGCTTCCACTCCCTGCCGGCTATGGTGCCGCGAGACTCCCCCGGCAGGTCGATCCCCGTCCGCTCGCCGACGCCCAGCTCCCTTGCCCACTTCGTGAGCTTGTCGATGCCGACCTTGACGCCGATCTGGTAAAAATAGACGTCGCAGGAGTCCCTGAGCGCGCCGATCAAGGACTCCCGGCCATGTCCGCTCCTCCGCCAGCAACGGAACGTCTGGTTGCCCAGTTGAAAGCTGCCTGGGCAGAAGAACGACGTCCTGGTGTCAGCGGTGTTCTCCATCAGCGCGGCGGCGGCGGTGACGACCTTGAACGGCGAGCCGGGCGGATACGATCCGCTCATGACCCTGTTCATCATGGGCAGGTTTTTGTCGCCCAGGAGCGCCGACCACTCCTTGCTCGATATCCCCCACGTCAGCGGATTCGGGTCATAGGCAGGGGACGAGAAGAAGGCTTTCACCGCCCCGTCGCTCACGTCCATCGCCACCAGCGCGCCGCGTTTCCCCTCCATGATCCGTGCGGCCTCCCTCTGTGTCGCCGTGTCGATCGTCAGCCTTATGTCGCTGCCCTTGAGAGGGTCGTTGTAGTTCACGTCGCGGAGCCTCCGCCCTCGGGAGTCTACCTCCACCACCTGGTCGCCCACGGCGCCCCGGAGCTGTTCCTCGTACATCGCCTCTATGCCGCTTTTGCCGACGATGTCCCCAGCTTGATAGTACGGGTCGCGCTGAGTCTCCAGGTCTTCCCTCGTAATTTCGCCGACATAGCCGATCACGTGGGCCATCAGGGAACCGACAGGGTAGATCCTGCGCCAGACAGGAGACGGAAAGAGCGCCTGAGAGAAGCCGGGGTCCATCACCAAATCGGAGACCTGCGCCAGCGTCAGGTTCGTGGCAACGGAGACGGCGCGGTACGGCGCCACGTACTGCTTTTCGACGCTCTCCTTCAGGGAGTCCGGCGTCATCGGGATCCCGTGCCTGGCGAAGAGCGAGGCCACGCTGCCGAAGCTCTCGTCGCTCCTCAGATCCATCGGATAGCTCTTGATGTCGAAGGTGCGGACGTTTACCGCGAGGGGGACGCCGCTTGCGTCGTATATGTTCCCCCTGGGAGGCAGCAGCCGGATCATACGAAGCCTGTTCCCGCTCGCCAGCTCCACGTATTCGTCCGCCCTCACTAACTGGAAGTAGACCAGGCCCATGACGAGGAACGAGAGGGAGAATATGAATATGTTGCGGACGTAGAGGAGCCGTTTGTCCAGGTCGATGCGTTCGAGGCCGTTATACATGCGTCTTCGAGGCCTTAAAGGCGTATATCGCGCAGAGCAGGACGAGCACCGGTATCATGAGGAGCTGCTGGATAGCGAATGTGCGCATCGCCGCCTGCCCTGGCGAGGCCCATGCAAGGTAGTGAACGACCCCCGAGAAGAGGTGCGCCCCCCCAGCCGCTGCCGCGAAGAGCACCGTGCCCCTGCCTCCGGCCGGCGTCCTGTCCCATATCCAGCATACGGCAGCGAGGGCCGCTACGTTCAAAAGCCCGCTCATCCCGGGGACGGAGGCCCAGCGGAGATCCCACAGCACCCCGCCGCAGAACACGAACCAGATCCACTTCGCCGCCCGCCTCTGCTGCGTCGGCCCTGAGACGAGCTTATAGAGCGAGACGAGCAAGAAAATTTCCGGGGTCAGGATCAGGCTCGTGACGAGAACCTGCAAGAAATCCTGAAGGAGCCACGCTAGCACCGACGCGATCAATCCGAGACGCCTCCCGCGCCGCCCGTGAGGAGTATCTGAACGGTATAGAGCTGGGTGAGATGCGCGCCTGATACCACCTTCTGGGGCATAAAGCCGTCCCTCAGCTCCCCCTGCCCCCAGATCTTCCCTATGGGAATGCCTGGCGGGAGATAGTCGCCGACAAGGGCGGTGGAGATTATCATGCCGCGCTGGAACTCCTTCTCGGGAGGGGTGTAGAGCAACCAGATGTTTCCCCTGTCGTCGCCGTTTATCACCCCGAGATCCCACGTGTCGTCAACGACCGCCGCCAGGAGGAAAGACGACGATGTGACGAGCTCGATCCAGGCGTAGTCCGCGCCCACCCGCACGACCTTCCCTATGATAAAGCCGTCCGACAGTGCCGGCGCGCCGACGCGGACGCCGTGTCCGGCGCCCCTGTTGACCCTTATCTCCTTCCACCACGCGTCAGGATACCTGAGCGTCACCCTGGCCCCTATAATCTCCGAAGCGACAAGGGGTTCCGGGGCCAGCGCCCGCTGTAACGCGGTGCGCAGCGCCAGGTTCTCCAGCTCAAGCTCGCTGTTGCGTGCCTGGAGGGTCTTTCTCTCCATCACCCAGTTGTTCGCCACTTGCACCAGAGTCCTCAGCTCCAAAGCGGGGAGCTCCGGGAAGTAGAGCGCAGCCCCCCATCTGTCCACCATCGCCCTGACAGGGCCCGGGAACGCGGTCGACGACCAAAGCAACAACAGGCCGCATAGAAAAGCGAGAAGCGTGTTTACCAGGATCGGGTTGAGCTTACTCACCATGACGGCGAGTGTTCCTACACCGTCGAGTGATCGACCGTCACGGCTATTTTATCCCCCTTATCGACAGTCTCCAAGAGTTTGCCCAGGCCGATGGCTACCGAATAGAGGGGCTGTTCGGCCATGTGAACCGGAACATTCATGACATCGGAGAAGCGGGCGCTGAGCCCTCTGAGCTGGGAGCTGCCGCCGGTGAGCACAAGCCCTTGATCCACTATGTCCTTGACGAGTTCAGGGGGGGTCTGTTCGACCGCGTAACGTAGCATGTCCTCTATGCGGAGGATAATGGGCTCGATCGCCTCTCTGACTTCCACGGAGGAGACCTTGACCACCTTCGGCAGGCCATCCATCAGGTCGCGCCCCTTGACCTCCATCTCCAGCTCTTCCTCCAGAGGGATGACGGAGCCGATGTTGAATTTGACCTCTTCCGCCGTGCTGTCGCCGATCGACAGCGTGTAATTCTGGCGCATCATCGCGATTATGGCGTTGTCGAGGTCGTCTCCCGCCGTGCGGAGCGAGTTGCTTATGACGACGCCCCCAAGCGACAGGACGGCGACCTCGCTCGTGCCGCCGCCGATGTCCACGACCATGTTGCCCCGAGGCTCGTTTATGGGCAGCCCTGTCCCGAGCGCGGCCGCAAGGGGCTCCTCGACGACGAAAGCCTCCCTGGCGCCGGCACCGAGCGTCGCGTCCACCACGGCGCGCTTTTCAACCTCTGTGACGCAGGCAGGGACGCAGATGGCGACCCTCGGGTGCGCGAACAGACGGCGTCTCTGATTAGCGCCGGACATGTAATGTCCGACCATCTGCTCCGTCATGTCGAAATCGGCGATGACCCCGTGTTGAAGGGGGCGCACCGTCTCTATGCCCAGCGGCGTCTTGCCTATCATCCTCTTCGCTGGATGCCCGAAAGCGATGACTTCCTTCTTGCCCTTGCTTCCGACCTTCCTCACGGCGAGCACCGACGGCTCGTCTATGGTGATGCCCTTGCCCTTGACGTAGACCACGATATTCGCGCTGCCCAGATCTATGCCTATATCCCGGCTAAAGAGGCCGGACAAAAATTTAAACATGCATACTGCCTCGCTTTCCGCACAAATCAACCAGTGGAGACAATGGACTCCGTATCGAGTATAGTATCACATATTCAGTTTCAACTGGCGGATTTCGCGGAAAAATTTCCGGGACGTCCAAACTGCGGAGGCTAATGGTATACTTTGTATAGGTAGGCAAGCGGCAGCATAAGGGGGGCTGGGTATGATGGGAGATGGCAGCAGCGGCGGATCGGCTTTTAACGTAAAAGATGCCCTGGCGAGGCTGGGCAGCAACAAAAAACTGTATGAGAAACTCTTGGCCCGCTTCCTGGCAGACTACTCGGATTTTTACGGTAAGCTGCGCGCGGCGATTGACGAAAAAGACTTAGAGGGCGCTTATCACCTGGCGCATACCATGAAGGGGCTAGGCGGCAATCTGGGCGCGGACGCGCTCCACGCGGCGAGCCTCGCCGTCGAGACAATTTGCAAGTCCGGGAGCGTCACTCCGGAACTGGAAGGCGCGATGGAAAATTTTTCGAGCGAGCTAGACCGCGCCCTCGACGAGGTCCGCGCCGGGGTCAATATGGAGTAGTTTCTAAAGACGGCTGATCGTGACGCACAATGTAATCGAGGGCCGTTGCTCTCTGTTTTTGCTTGATGGCGACAGCAAACAGAGGCGAGACCGCCGGGCGTGTGTAATGCCAATTCGATTTCAATCGGGCGTTAATGATGCGTCTCGTGGCGCATAGACACAGCGATTATAATCTTTTAACTTTAGGCCCCTGATTGCAAATCGGTATAAAACATCAACGCGCTCGGATGACCTCGCCTGTCACTGTATAGCCTTATCCGCGCTTCTTCCTTAAAGCGGCTGAGATTACCGTCAGGCATGATAGAGACAAGACCGCGCCCAGTCCCGCGTCGCAGCCGCCTGAACTGCCTGAGCCGCCGCTGCCTTTGGAGGCGACGTTGAACATGGCAACGCCGACATATCCTTTGTCGTCGTCCGATTTGTCCTCATATTCCACGCCAACGAGCCAGCCCGAGGCATGGTCAAAAGTGAAGCTCACAAAACCATCGCCGTCAGTCGTAGCTTCCCCTCCCTCGCTATCATTGACCCAGCCCTCTCCGGGCCCCCCATAAGTGGCTTCCGCCCCTATATAGGTGGCATGAACGGACTCACCTGCAAGCGGGCTGCCTTTAAACAGCACTTTGAATTTAACGGTGTCGCCAGCCTTTATTCCGCCTTGGGGAACTTCTTCCGCGAAAACTACCTCCAGAACATCGTCGCCGCCGAATCTCTTCGTCGCCATGCCGTCGTTTGTGAGGTTCAAAAACGTCTTGCTGTACGCAACATTTTCACCGGGGAAAGAGACACCCATAGTCATAACTCCTACATAAAGCGTCATTTTTATATCTCCCGCCACTGCCGCGGTGCCAGCCTGAGTGACGAGGAATGACGCGTGATCGGAGTCAGATATTCGGGCATCGGTGATTTCCCCTTTATCCAAATCGTATGGACTGAAACTGCTCTCTGGAATTTGAGTTTCCTGGCCGTCGTTGTAATGGACTTTAAAGGATGCCGAACTTATGTCAGCCGATATGACAAACGGACCGTCATATACGCCGACATATTTTGCCTCGAATGGGTCGGTATGCTCTTTCGTCAGTCCGAATACCGGGTACTGGCCTTTCCCTATTTCATGAGTGAATGTCGCGGCGATACCGGTGCTTTCTCCCACGGATACGCCGAATTTGTCGGGAACCAGGGTGAAATTGTGGGCAAGCGCCGCAGAGATAGAAGAAATAGCGAAGAAAAGCGACAAAATCGCGACAGCGGCCTTTTTACCTAAATTACTCATTCTGACAGCCTCCTAAAAATCAAGATTTTCATTGCCGGCATTACCTGACAAATACTTCCTGATAAAGCGCTTACGCGGGGTGCCCCTCCTTTGCCTAAATTTGTTTTTTTACACAAACTTTATGGTATTATAATGTGAGTGAAATTGGCAAGGCAAGAAATGAGAAAATGATTTTTTTGACAGATTTTCACTGAAAATTAGCAGGCAGGGAGGTGTTCTCAGTGAACGGCGACAGGGAAGATATTTTCTCTCGCTTGGGTTCCGTGCGTGGCCGTAGCGACGATTTAGTTGGTCAGATTAAACAAATTTCATTCGATGACAGATTTTTAATAGAGGACATGGATTTTCGCTTCCGGCGTCCTTGGATAAGGCGCCATTTCACGCCGGCTAAATTTGTGGAGATATTATGTCTCGATTCCGTAGGCGCAACCTACAGGGAATACGGCGGCGCCGAAATTCAGATTGGAATCGGCGTCAGCGTCAACAGGGGACAGGACGTTGAAGGCGAACTTATATTTCTGCCGGACATCCCCGTTCGTGGAACCAGGATCGTAATCGACGAAGATTTTTTCATATCGTTGCAGACTGGCATATCTTCGAGAGTTTCCCCCGGTTCCGGCGATTCGGGCATGACGTTAGGGACAAATGTTCACGATCCAGAACTCCCGCTGGTTTTCGGACAGATAAAGCGCGCTATTAAGAGAGATTTTGACCAGAAATTTTACTACGAAAATAAAATATCGGAGGTTATATATTTACTCGCGCACAGCGACCTCGCAAAAAACAAGCAAAAAGAAAGTTTAAAACATCTTTCGCTTGCAGATATCAAATATATGGATCGCGTCATGAATATAATAAAAACTCGGATTTCAGATCCTCCCACAATGGCGGAGCTGTCCAGATTGGTGAGCGCCAGCGAAGCGAAGTTGCATAGCGACTTTATAACGGCTTATGGCTGCACTATTCACGATTACGCGCAAAAGATCCGCATGGCAGAGGCTTTGCGCAAAATAGAGAACAGCGACGAACCGCTTTACTCAATCGCCCGGGGCGTGGGCTATAAGCATCCCGGCCACTTCGCGGCAATTTTTAGAAACACCTACGGCGTAACGCCAAGCGAGTACGTGAAAATCAAGAATCCCGGGAACAAAAGGAGATACGACACTTAGCCTGTCTTGGCTTCGCGCAAGACGCCAAGATTCTTCGAGCGAACGCAGTGAACAGGCGTCAGGCCCAAATCACATCAACGACACGAAGCCCTGTATCACGAAGGCGTTCACTATGTCGATGAAGAAAGCGCCTACGATGGAGACGAGGAAGAACGCCCTCGGCGCGGGGCCGTGTTTGCCGGATATCGCCTGCATGTTGGCTATCGCGTTTGGAGTGGCGCCCAGACCGAAGCCGCAGTGTCCTCCCACCAGCACTGCCGCATCGTAATCCCTGCCGCAGAAGTTGAACGTCACGAACGTGGCGTACAGCAGCATGAGCAGGATCTGCCCGGACAGTATGACGAGAAGAGGTATCGCCAGCCCTGCGAGCTGCCGGAGCTGCATCGACATGAGCGCCATCGCCAAAAAGAGCGACAGGGACACAGACCCCATCATCTCCACGAGCCTGACGTTGACCTTGTACAAGCCCTTGTAGTCCGACACGTTCCTGACAATTATCCCGACGAAGAGCGCGAACAGATACGTAGGGACCTTTATCCCTATTCTCACAAAGTACGCGTAAAGCACCCCGCCGATGCTCATGCACAGGGCGAGCTGAAATATCGAGCGGAGCACGTCTCCGTCCGCTATCGGCTGATGCTCTATCGCCTCGAAATCGCTCTCGGCAAGCTCGATGTCCGGATCCGCGACGGATGAGGGTTTCAGGTTTTTCCTCGCGATGAGATGCCTCGCCGCGGGCCCGCCCAAAAGCGACCCGGAGACCAGGCCGAACGTAGCCGCCGCCATCGCGACCTCCGTGGTCCCGTATACATGAAACGTTTCGGCGAAATAATTGGCGAAAGTCGCCCCGGTCCCGTGTCCCCCGCTCATCGTTATAGAGCCGGCGAGCAGGCCGATAAGCGGGTCTACGCCGGTTAGCAGGGCCAGGCCCCACGAGACCAGGTTTTGCAGCACCAGAAGGAGGGATGCCACGACAAGGAACGCGATAAGTTTCGCCCCGCCTTCCTTGAGAAGTTTTATGCTAGCCCCCATGCCGATTGACGTGAAAAACGCGATCATGAACACGCTCTGGAGCGTCATGTCGAAGCGCAGCCCGATGTCCATCTGCTGGAGCCCCAAGTTTGCGAAGGCGAAGAGCAGGCCGCCTATGACCGGCGCCGGGATGTTGTACTTGTCGAATACATGGAACCTTCCGCGTATGAATGACCCGACGAACAGGAGAAACGCCGCGAACGCCACCGTCTGTATGATGTCGAAATAAACCATAAAACTCATAATGTTACCTCCACGCCTCGTCATCTGATTTATTCATATTACCACCCCTACGCGCCTGTTCAATACCCTATCGCTACGGCGCCGGCCACGCAAATCATCTGGGTGGCGAAGAGCACAGCGAAGAGCGGGATGAACCACCTCAGCCACGCCCTCGGAGGGATCCCCGCGAATTTACAGATGATCGGCATGGAACCGGTTATCCACAGGATATTGGAGAGACCGTCCCCGAACTGGAACGTCAGCACGGCGGTCTGGCGCGATATGCCCAGCAGGTCGGAAAGCGGCGCCATAACCGGCATGCTGACGAGCGCCTGTCCTGATCCGCTCGGGACGAAAAAATTTATAACGGTCTGCACGATGAGCATGGCCTCTGCCGCCGCCAGCTTCGGCAGAAGTGACAGCGGCTCTGATATCCAGTGTATGATCGTGTCCAGCATACGAGAATCTTGGAGTATCAGGATGACGCCCTTTGCCAGCGCGATCTTGATGCATGTGGACGTAATGTCGGACGCCCCTTCCGCCCATTTGTGCGATATCCTGTCGGGAGACCAGCCCATCACGAGTCCGGAGGCAATCCCAATACAGATGTACGTCGCGGAGAGCTGCTGAAAAAACCAGCCTCGGTTCAGCACGCCCCACAGTATCATGCCAATGCCTACGACCACTATGAACAACACGCCTATGTGCCTGTTGTTCATCTTGTGTTCCCGCAGGGTTTTTTCAGCCGACTCGGCGTGGAAGGAAAAACCCCTCATCAGGCTCTTTTCGGGATGAAGGGTTATCTTCTCCGCGTATATCATGACGTAGGCGGATGCCACGGCTACCATCACAAAGTAGCAGAGGATCCTGTATCCCGCGCCCGAATAAAGCGGGAGGCCCGCGATGTCCTGGGCAATCCCCACGGTAAAGGGATTGAGGAAGGCCCCGGAATACCCGAGGCTGATGCCTAAAGCGACGATCGACATGCCGACGAGCGCGTCGAACTTCATGGCTATGGCTATGGAAACGAAGAGAGGCACAAACGAGAACATCTCCTCGAACACAGCTATCGTCGACGAGGAGAGGCCGATAAGCGTGATGAAGACAGGGATCATCAGTATTCTGGCCCTTCCGCCCAGGACGCCGATGAGCCGCGTGATGAGAGCGTGGAACGCCCCGGTCGAGACCACCACGGTTATGGACGAAAACGTGATGAAGATGAAAAACACCGTATCCGCCGCGCCCACCATCCCACGATAGACGGTGGACAGCGCCTCCGCGGGGCCGATCGGACGCGGCTCGACCCTGTGATACGTACCCGGAGTTACCACGCTTTCGCCATGCGCCCCCGGACTCCTGTCGTACTCTCCCGCCGGCACGAACCAGGTGGCGGCGGCGAAGAGGATCAATATCAAAAAAAGCGTGCTGTAAACGTGCGGTATCCCAGTCGCGTGAGCGCCGTCTTCCGGACGCGCGCCCAGATCCGCATGTTTTTCAGCGGTATCTCTCATGCAAAATTTCGTCTGCGGCGCGCGAGGACGTACTGAACCGACAGGAGGAGGATGAGAATCCCGAGACCGATCAAGTCCGTCTTTATCCCGCTGTCGATCAGGCAGACAGCACCGACTGCAGCCACCAGGCGAAGCAACGCGTTTATCTGGACGAACAGATAGCCCTCAGCCACCGACGCTATCATGAACACGCCCACGCACGCGCCTACAGCCACCCGGACACCCTCGAGAAAAGGAGTGTCGATCAGAAGGAGCTGAGGCGAGTATATGAACATATACGGGACGATGAAACCGGCGATGGCGAGCTTCACGGAGGCAAATCCGGTCTTCATCGGGTCGCCGCCGGACAGCCCGGCCGCCGCAAACGCCGCGAGCGCCACAGGCGGCGTGAGGTTCGCGAACATGGCGAAGTAAAAGGCAAACATGTGCGCCGCGACTGCGGGGATGCCCAGCTTGATCAGGGCCGGCGCCGCGATGGATGCCGTGATGATATAGGCCGGAATGGACGGGACGCCCATCCCCAGGATCATGCACGTAATCATCGAGAACACCAGCGTGAAGAGGAGGCTCTGGCTGCCAAGCGCTATTATCGCGTTCGCCATCGTGAGCCCGAAGCCGGTCTTGGATGTCACGCCGACTATTATGCCGACGCATGCGCAGGCTACCGCCACCGGCACCGTGGCCTTGGCGCCCTCCGCGAACGAGTCGCAGATGTCCTTGACGCTCATCCTCGTCGATTTTTTAAGGGCGGCGATAACGATAGTGGAAACTATCGTGACGACCGCCGAAAATATGACGGTTCTGCCGGAAAACAGGAGGAAGTACAGGAGCACCGTGATAGGTATCAGAAGATGCCCCTTCTCCTTCAAGACCTTTCCGACGATTGGGAGTTGATTGCGGGGGAGCCCAAGCAGGCTTTCCTTGCCGGCTCTGAGCTGAACCTGGATGATGATGCCCAGATAGTACAGAAGCGCCGGGATGGCCGCGTGGACGATGATGACCGAGTAGCGTATCCCCAGGTTTTCAGCCATGATGAAGGCCGCCGCGCCCATGACGGGCGGGAGCAGCTGCCCGCCGACGGAGGCTGCCGCCTCCACGGCGCCGGCGAAATCACTGGAGTACCCCGTTTTTTTCATCAATGGGATGGTGAACGCGCCGGTGGTAACGACGTTGGCCACAGCGGAGCCGTTTATGGACCCCAGGAGGCCGGATGCGATGACGGAGACCTTGGCCGGCCCGCCCTTCGTGTGCCCGGCGAGCGCCATTGCAAAGTCGTTGAAGAACGCGCCCATGCCGGATTTCCCCATGACGGCCCCAAACAGTATGAAGAGGAATATATAGCTCGCCGCCACGTTTACCGACGAACCGTAAATGCCCTCGGTATTGGCGAAGAAGTGGTTGGACAGTTGAAGCCACGTGTAGCCCCTGTGGCCGAATATGCCGGGCATCCCCCTCCCGTAGAGGCCGTACAGGATAAAGACTATGCCGAGCGACGTAAGCGCCCAGCCCGTTATGCGGCGCGCAGACTCCAGCACCAGCACTACCAGTATGGTCGCCATGACGAGATCCGCGGTGTTCGGGTTCCCCGCCCTGCTGATTATCCCGTCGTAACCGAGCCAGACGTATATGGGCAGGGTCACGGAAAGCGCTATCAGGATCCAGTCGTGCCAATCCACTTTTTTCATGCTGCATTTTTTACTGAACGGATAAAGGAGAAAGCCCAATACCAACATCATAGCGACGTGCAGAGAGCGGTGTTTGAGCACCGGCGGCGTTCCGAAATACGACGTCACAAAGTGATAAACCGACACGGCTATGCAAGCCCAGTAGAAAACCCTCGCAAAAGCGGGGTTTTCAAAGGTTCTGGTGCTGGATTCCTTGTCGAGCTTTCCGATGAGCTCCTGCTGCTCCTTAGTGAGTATGCCCTCCCTGGCTTTCCGCAACGCCTCTTCCGACTCGTCCGACGCCAGGGCCGTCCCGTTGTCGCGCCCGGCGCCTGGCACAGATTCATTCAATTTGTCGCCTTCAATGTCACCCATTATCGTTGCCCCTTTCGATATTCAATTCCCCAATTCGACCATGAGCCTCAGCCTTGCGTGATGAGGCAAGTCGCTCCCTTTTGCAACGAGGATGCCGTCAAGCCGTATGTCCCGTGTCGCCGAATGCGAGTTGAGCCATACCAACTCTTTAAAGCGCTGGCATATCTCCTCCATGTGGATCAATCCGTCCTTTACGTAGCAGACCCGTCCTTTGTTCTCTGGGATGCCGGCGCCGAATGCCGGGAAGGTTATCGCGTCCAAAACGAGGTCGCGGTTTTCGTCAATGTGGTAGTACTCGTTCCATGGGATCTTTTCCTGAGAGTGAATCCACCCAAAAAAGAGGTTGCTGCCGATCCGCGCCCTTGCTTCCGCGTAAATTTGGCCGCTCTTCCAGTCGCGTATCCGCAGGAACATATCGCCCGACGCGCCGGCCAGCTGGGGGTGCCGGTCAAGCGACGCGCCGGCTGTGATTACGAGAAAGAGGGCGAGGAGAGCGCCGAAGCGCTTCCCCTCCCACCTGATTTTTTCACACACATACTCAAAACAGCGCTCTATTTTAACAAGCCCTTTTCCTTATAAAATTTCACCGCGCCGTCGTGGAACGGGACGGAGGTTCCGACGATGCCGCGCAGGGCCGTGTCGAGCTTGATGTTGACCTTGGCCGTCGCGTGAGAGCCCTGGATCGCCTCTAGTCCCTTCGGCGAATAAATATTGGACAGGATGTCGTAAGCGACATCCTCCGGCAGCTTCGAATCGACCAGCATTATATTCATCACAGCGGCTGTCGTCGTGTCCTTGTCCGTGCCGTAAGTCTCAGCCGGTATGGTCGCATTGATGTAAAACGGATATTTTTCCATGAGCTTTCCCAAGGGTTCCCCCTCGACCGGGACGAAATAAACTTTAGCCGAGGTCCCAAGCTCCATGATCGTCGCGTTGCCCAGCCCTGACGTGACAAAAGCCACGTCGCAGAGGCCGTTTTTCATCTGGTCGATCGCTTCGCCGTAGTTGAGGTAGTCAACCTTGCAATCCTTGTACGACATGCCGTGCGCCTCGAACATCATGCGCGCGTTCAGCTCGACGCCCGAGTTAGCCGCGCCGACACCGACCCTCTTGCCCTTCATGTCGGTAAACGTCTTGATGCCTGAGTCCGCAGTGGTTACGATCTGGCAGAAATTGGGCCACAGACCCATCAGGGCCCTCAATTCCTTTGCGGGCGGCTTCCCCTCGTAGGCCCCGAACGACTCGACCGCCTGTATCACCGAGTCAGCCATCGCTATGGCCATCTCACCCTGTCCGGTAAGGAGCGCGTTGATGTTCTCAGCCGTAGCCCCCGTAGCAGTGGCGGACGTCTTGTAGCCGAGGCTGCCGATGAAAGTCGAAAACGCCCCGCCTATCGGGAAATAAATCCCGCTCGACGGGCCAGTAAGAACAGTGATGAAATAGTCCGAGCGCTTCACAGAAGGTGCCGCCGCGAAGCCCGCCGCAGTTGCCATAGCCGAGATAAGGAAGACTAGAAAACCCACTATGATTTTTTTCCTCATTATTCATTCTCCTCACATATCGCCATCGCAGAATTACTTCCATCCCGGCCTTCCCCACATGCCGGAGCTGCATTGCGCGCATTGCTCAAGATAGCCGCGTATGCCCATCGACTTAAAACTATTATAAGTGGAAAACTCTGAAAAATAAATAAGCATTCCTCGCTACTTTTCCTATCATTAGTTTGGTTGTTAAAGGAAAGCCAATTATTGTTGCATTCTTAATATTAAGGAAATCAGCACCCCTCATCTCCCCCCGGAGGACGCGAAGCAATATCTCAGCAGGAGGATGCCGCCTAAGCAGAGCCACAGATCTGCCATATTCATAAAAAAAATAACGCGAATCCAGTCTATGACGTGACCGTAAATCAACCGATCCGCAAGGTTCGAGGCGGCGCCTGCCCATAGGAGCGGCAGGCCCGGCGATGAGCGGAGCGCGGCGCTTTTTACGCAGGCCAAAAGCAGCAGGGCAAGCCCAGCCAGAGCGGTTATCATCCCGGCAGGCCCGTAACTGTCCAGAAGGGAGAAGGAAACCCCTCGATTAAAGTAAAGCTCACCCAGCGCACCGGACAGGGCTAGATGCTTCGTCGCCCTGTCAGCGGCTACTGCCAGCAAGAAAATACAAATTCCAGCATATTTCCGCTTCAAAACCGGTCTCGTCAAATATCAGCCTTCCCTTCAGGCGGCCTTCTACCGAACCGTGTCTGCTGTGACGGTCCAGATCGCTCAAATCAGCCGTTCCATCCTGGGGTCGACACGGCTCTGGCGACGCGCCGGCATCGCCGCGTTTATTTTAGCATTTCGCGCGGCTGGCGCAGCATCAAAAAAACCCCTGAAAAGCGATATTGTCTCATCAGATAAAATTTGGGATAATAAAACCAAATCTAGGGAAGCGCCGGGAGGAGCGGCGGGACGCGGGTGAAAAAAGAGTTCTTGCAACCGGTGGCAGTTACTTGCCATGACGAAACATGGGCAGGGCGGCTCAAAGGTGTACAATATAGTAAGCTGCGTTTAGCGGGCTCTGGGTGACGGATGCGGGGACAAAAAACGAGCAAATTGTCACGGGCGAGGGCCGCCGCACCAGACATGCGCTTCCCTGCCCGGTTGGCGCGCGAGGCTGGCTGATGGACGCGCCGCCGACTTAAAACGGACGAAGGCCTTGGATTTGGCCTCATCAAAACGCTCAAGGCAAAGAAAGGCAATGGCCATGAAAAAACGTATTCAAAGCCACCTGATAGTTTTCATGTTCTTCGCGTCCACGCTATCCGTGCTGGTTATATCGGTTTATACGGGAATTATGATGAAATCGACCGCCGATTTTCTTAAATACAACATCGAGGGGCGCATTTTAGCCTTGAGCCGCCTCGCGGCGCAGATAGCGACGACCGAGGAGCTGAACCAGCTGGTGACCTCGGACGACATGCAAAAACCTCTCTTCGCCGACATCAAAGGGCGTCTCATCGAATTCGCCGACGAGACGGACATTGCCTTCGCCTACTACCTGCGCGACGTCGGCGGCGGCATGATGCAGTTCATCGTGGACAACGACCTCTCGGAGGAGACCGTCAACCTGGCGACGCCTCCCATCCCGTCCGAGGAGAGTCCCAAGATGGCCCAGGAGGGGGTAGCGTCCACGGCGGGGCTGGGGAATTATTCCATAGGCTATGACAACCTCCTGTCCGCGTTCGCCCCTGTCTTCGACAGTGACGGGCGAGTGGTTGCGATTGCGGGCGTGGATGTGGTGGACGAACGCACCGTGCTGATCCGAAACCGCATAGCCACCCTGGTCGCCCTGATGTCCGCTACGCTCCTAATAGCGATGGCAAGCGGCTTTTTAGGGCTTTCCATGTACAAGAAAAAGGCCACGCAGTCAGAGGCCGCCAGCATCGCAAAGAGCGATTTCCTGTCGAACATGAGCCACGAGATGCGGACTCCTATGAACGCGATAATCGGCATGACTACTATAGCGAAATTATCCGTCGACGTGGAGAAGAAAGACCATTGCATCAAAAAAATAGAGGAGGCGTCCATCCACCTGCTCGGCGTCATAAACGATATCCTCGACATGTCGAAGATAGAGGCGAACAAGCTCGAGCTCTCGCCGACAAGCTTCAACTTCGAAAAAATGCTGCAGAAGGCCGTCGACATCGTCAATTTCCGGGCGAACGAGAAGAAGCAGAGCCTTACCGTCCATGTCGACGGGGATATCCCAAAAACGCTCTCAGCCGACGACCAGCGCCTTGCCCAGGTGATAACCAACCTGCTGGGCAATGCCGTGAAGTTCACCCCTGATGGCGGCACTATCAGCCTGAACGCGCGCTTGATGAGCGAGGAAAACGAACTCTGTGCCATCCAGATCTCCGTCACGGACACTGGCATTGGGATTTCGAAGGATCAGCAAGCGAGGCTCTTCTCATCGTTCGAACAGGCCGAGGCCAACACGTCCCGCAAGTTTGGCGGCACCGGGCTTGGCCTGGCTATATCAAAGCGCATCGTGGAGCTGATGGGGGGCAAAATATGGGTGGAGTCCGAACCGGGCATGGGCGCCTCCTTTTTCTTCACCATACAGGCCAGGCGGGTAGAGGAAAAGCGACGGAACCTCCTTAACCCTGGCGTCAAATGGGAAAACGTGAGGATCCTGGCGGTGGACGACTCGCCGGAGGTCCTGGAGTGTTTCGGCGAGATCGCCCAGCACCTCGGCATATCGTGCGACCTGGCGCCGGGAGGGGAAGAAGCGCTGGCGCTGATAAGGGAGAGCGGCCCGTACGATATCTACTTCGTCGATTGGCGGATGCCCGGCATGGATGGCATAGAGTCCTCGCGGAGGATCAGGGAGATAGGGGAGGGGCGGTCCTCCATTATCATCATGACGTCGATGGTCGATTGGAGCAGCATCGAGAGCGAGGCCACGCTCGCCGGGGTGGACAGGTTTCTCCCAAAGCCCATCTTTTGCTCGTCTATCGCGGACTGCATCAACGAAGCGCTGGCCCCTGGCGCATTGACGGCGGCGAAGAGCCATCAGAGCGAAAGCGGGCGCTTCAGGGGGTATCGTCTCTTGCTGGCCGAGGACGTGGAGATCAACCGCGAAATTTTGCTGACACTGCTGGCGCCGACGGAGATTTTGATCGACTGCGCTGAAAACGGCGCGGAGGCGGTGAGGATGTTCAAGGAGTCTCCAAGCAGTTACGACTTCATCTTCATGGACGTCCAGATGCCTGAAATGGACGGATACGAAGCCACCCACCTGATACGCGCCATGGGCGTCCCAGAAGCCCCTAGGGTTCCCATAATCGCCATGACCGCAAACGTCTTTCGCGAGGACATAGACAAATGCATAGCCGCTGGCATGAACGGCCACGTGGGCAAGCCACTGGACTTCGGCGAGGTGCTCGGCCAACTGCGAAAATATCTCCCTATAAAGGCGCCTGGAGGACGCACTGTAAATATGCGCGCGCGGCGTGTTTAGGCCGCAAGGAAACCCATTTGTGCCTGTGGTATAATTTTGCTGTTCCTGTGAAGTGGCGCTGAACAGACAGAGAAATGCATGTTAATCTTTAATTTTTTTAGTCTTTGTCTGGTAAATTTTCAAGGAAAGGATCTGTTCATTGATCATGGGTATTGGGTATTTGCCATTGTCTTCCGAGGGATCGCGTTCCTCCCGGCGTTGCCGTGGCATGGCGCTTTGCATTTTCATCGTAATATTCTTACAGGCCGTCGCTCATACGGTAGCGTTCGCGCAAAACCACGTCCTGGCGCTTTCGGAAACGGAAAAGGACTTCATCCGGACTCACCCCGTTATCCGCGTGGGGATCGATCCGCTGTTCGCCCCCTTTGAATCTCTGGACAATCTGGGAAATTACGTCGGCATCGCGCCTGATTATCTGGCGCTGGTCAGCGCCAAAACAGGGCTCAGTTTCGAGCCGGCAAAGGGTATCTCTTATGCCGAGGCGCAGGAGAAAGTGCTGGCCCATGAGATAGACTTGCTTCCGACCTTGGGCTGGACACCGGAACGGGAAAGCAAGTTCCTGCTCACCGAGCTTTACTATGAATTGAAGCTGGCTCTGGTGGTACGGGAAGAGAACCCAGTCAAAAGCGTCAGCGACTCCTACGGACAACCCATCGCCGTGCAGCAGGAGACATCCAACGCCAGCTTCGCATCCGATGCGCCTTGGAGCTGCGTCAGGACGTACAAGTCGGAGAAGGACGCTCTCTTGGCGGTCGCGGACGGCAGGGAGGCCGTCATGCTCGGCTATCTGCCCACCGTTTTGTACTCGATCAGGGATCTCGGCCTGTCAAACCTGCGTTTCATCACCATCGACCCAGGGGACGACAGCGGCTGGCACATGGGCGTGCGGGATGACTGGCCGGAATTGCGCTCTATCCTGAACAAGGCCTTCGCGGCGATCACGCTGGCTGAAAGGGCCGAGATACAGAACCGCTGGATCCGAGTGACCGACGGCGGCGAAAGGCAAAAGCTTATGCGCGCCGCTGGCGCCATAGTCGCGATCCTTTGCGTCATGCTGGCGTTTGCCTTTCTGCATACGCACAACCAGAGAAAAAAGACGGCCCGTCACCGGCAGAATGAACTTCTCCTTCAAGAAACTGTCCGACAGCGCACCGAGGAACTACGGAACCAAACGCGGCTGGCTGTGGAAGCCTCCAGCGCAAAGAGTGCTTTTTTGGCTAGGATGAGCCACGAGATACGCACCCCCCTGAACGCCGTCATCGTCCTTTCGGAAATGCTCTCCACGCGGGACCTCCCGGCCGACGCGCTGGAGGAGGCCTGTAACATAAAGCAGGCAGGGAACGCCTTGCTTGCGATCATCAACGAGATCCTGGATTTTTCGAAAATTGAAGCGGGGAAGATGGAGATCGTGGAGACGGACTACGCGCTCCGTTCGCTGCTCTCGGACGTGGAAAGCATGATCAGGCCCAGGCTCGCCGGGAAACCGGTCGATTTCGTCACGGCGGTCGACGAAGATCTGCCGGACATGCTGCGTGGCGACATGACCCGGGTCAGCCAGATACTCCTGAACCTTCTCAGCAACGCGGCCAAGTTCACCGATGAAGGCACTATCACCTTGACCGTTTCCGGTTCGAGACAGGAGGACGGAAAAATCACGCTCTCCTTCGAGGTGGCCGACACGGGGGCAGGCATCAAAGAGGAGGACATGGGGAAACTTTTCGACAGCTTCAGCCAAGTCGATCCTCAAAAGAACCGATACATTCAGGGAACCGGTCTCGGCCTAGCCATCTCCCGGAGCCTCTGCCAGATGATGGGCGGGGAGATCTCCATACGCAGCGCGTACGGGTCAGGCAGCGCCTTCACCGCCGTCATCCCGCAGACCGTTTTGGACGGGCGCCATTCCAGCCTGCACACGGACAAAGGTGAAACCGCGTTGCCCAACCGAGGGAAACGGCTTATAGGGTTCACCGCGCCGGCGGCCAATATCCTCGCAGTGGACGACACCCAGGTCAACCTGAAAATACTCAAGGCCCTCCTGCAGCCGTACAAGGTAAACTTCGACGTTTGCGCGTCCGGGGAGGAGGCCGTTGCGCTGGCCAAGCGCAACCCGTATGACCTAATCTTCATGGACCACATGATGCCCGGCATGGACGGCGTAGAAGCCACAGCGGCCATCCGCAGGCAGGAGGGCGGGAAAAGCGTCCCCATCGTCGCGCTCACAGCGAGCGCCATTTCCGGGATGCGGGAGATGTTTCTGGAGAACGGGTTCAGCGACTATCTTTCTAAGCCGATCGACATCGCGAGACTGGACGAGATCGTCGCGACCTGGATAAAAGAAGGCCTGAAAGTCAAGGCGGGCGATTAACGGTCAGACGCCCTAAAGGGGTGACGTTTGAACCGTTACCGTGCCAGCGAACATAAAAAGGCCTCAGGACGAAATCCTCTGAGGCCTTGCTATCTCTGGCGGGCTCGTCCGGATTCGAACCGGAGACCTACGGCTTAGGAGGCCGTCGCTCTATCCTGCTGAGCTACGAGTCCATAAACATTATAAGAAATTTTATCACGCCAGATGTTTTTGCACAAGCGAAAATTATCCAGAGAAAAGTTATCCCATGTTCAATGGCGACGGGTAAAATGGCGTGCGTGAGGGACGCTATGCGGCGACACGGCGTGTGCGTTTGTGTTGACATCGTTTCGGCGGTGATATAGACTATCGGACACGCCGAGGTGGCGAAACGGTAGACGCAGCGGACTCAAAATCCGCCGTGGGAGACCACGTGGGGGTTCGATTCCCCCCCTCGGCACCATCCAATGAAACCAGCACAATCCAAAATAGTCCAAAAAAGCATCGAAACCCGCCAGCAAAGCGGGTTTTTGCTATGTTGACTTGTCCAACACAAAACAGTACAATTCAGCATAATCTAACGCAACTCGGCCTACAAACGGGACTACACGTAAATTTCGGAGGGACTACAATGCCGCTGAGCGAAACCAAGGCCAAATCGGCTAAAGCCAAGGACAGGCGATACCAGATCTCGGATTCCGACGGGCTTTACCTCGAAGTCATGACGTCAGGGAAAAAATACTGGCGGTTCCGTTACGTCCAAAACGGGAAGAGGAACTGGTCTACAGTCGGCGAATACCCGCTCGTCGGATTGCAGGAGGCGAGAGAGCGCAGAAACGGCCTCAGGAAAAAACTCATGGACGGGACGCCTCTGGATTCGAAAGGGACGACATTCCGGGAGGTAGCCCTAGAATGGGCCGACGCCCACGACAAAAAAATCGCCAGCGAAAAAGACCGCGTTAAAAAACGCAACCGAATGGACAGCCATTTGTTGCCGTTCATCGGCGGCAAGGACATCTCGGAGATCACGGCGCAGGAAATTTTGCCCGTATTCCAGCGGCTTGCAGAACGCGGCAACTTTGAGACGCTGTCCCGCATACGCAGCATAACGTCACAGATATTCCGCTACGGCGTCGCTACGGGCCGGTGTTCTGGAGACCCGACATACGCGCTCAGGGGTGCAATCATCATGCCGAAAAAACGACACTACCCTAGCCCCAAAAAACCGGAAGAAGTCGGCATGTTGATGCGCGCGATCGACGCATACCCACACGATACCGTCCGCTGCGCGATGCAGTTCTCAGCGCTGACGTTCTGCCGCCCTGGCGAAATCCGCAAAGCCGAGTGGTCTGAAATATCCGGCGACGAATGGCACATCTCAGAAAAGAAGATGAAAATGCGGCGGCCCCATATCGTCCCGCTGTCGCGTCAGGCCATAGACGTGCTGGAAAAGACGAGGCAGCTGACCGGGCACGGGAGGTATATATTCCCGTCGAACAGGGATCCGAACGGCAACCGCCCGATGAGCGACTCGACGGTGCTCGTCGCCTTGAGGGCCATGGGCTACACGAAAGACCAGATGACGCCGCACGGTTTCCGCAGCATGGCGTCGACATTGCTCAACGAGAACGGGTTCAACTCCGACTGGATAGAGCGCCAGCTCGCGCATGTGGAAGGCAACGGCGTCCGCGCCGCGTACAACTACGCCGAGTATCTGCCCGAGCGCCGGAAGATGATGCAGTGGTGGGCTTCGTACTTAGATAAACTCAGGGAAGAAGCTTAATTTTATACGGGAAACGGGGCTGCGGCTTTTGACATCCGCGATGCCTGAGGGATTGCCCTATGTGTCGCTTTTCCGGCGGTTGCAATCCCGGCACAGCATCTGGCAGTTTTCGGCGGTTGTCTTGCCGCCCTTGCTCCACGGCGTTATGTGATCGGCTTCCATTTCCTTTAATTCAAAGCGCTTGCCGCATTTGGCGCAAATGCCTGAAGGCCTGATCGCCCTCGCCGACTACTTCGACGTGTCGCTGGACTACCTCGTGGGGCGGAGCGACGAGCCCGGCTCGCACAAAAGTTAAAACTGGCTCCACTTACCCATTGACAATGCGCATTAAATGCGTATAATGCACTTATGAGGTGAGGGCATGAAGCGTACAGATTTCATAAGGATGCTGGAAAGAAACGGCTGGCGGCTGGAACGCGATAAAGGCCCGCACACTATATACACCAACGGCGAGGTTTCCGAGCCCATACCGAGACACAAAGAACTGAAAGAAACTCTCGTAAGGGCGATTATCAAGCGCAGGGGGCTGAAATAACTCTTTGCCGCGTCAACATAAGGAGAGTGCGAAAATGATAAAAGCATACCCTATAATTCTTACCCCTGATACAGGCGGGTATGTCGTGTATGTCCCAGACCTTGAAATCAACACGCAGGGCAACGATTTGGCTGAGGCCCTCTATATGGCGCGTGACGCTATCGGCGCGTGGGGCATATGCCAGCAGGACGCAGGGCGGGCCATCTCCGAACCGGCAACATCAGAGCCGCCTCATGAGGCAAATGAGTTTATTTCTTGGGTCGATGTCGATTTTGACAAATATCGCAGAGCGAGCGATATGACGTATGAAAGGACTAACGTCACTCTCCCTCGTTATCTCAAGAACCTTGCCAATGACGCCGGGCTTAACTTGTCCCAGGAATTGCAGGCCCGATTGAAAGAAGTCTTGCGCGTTTCGGAAATATGAATCAGGAAAGACAGGGCTCACTTCATCTTTTGCCATCGCCCTCGCCGACTACTTCGACGTGTCGCTTGACTACCTCGTGGGGCGGTCAGACGAGCCGGCATCCCATAAAAGCACCCGAAACGCCACTTGATTTTTTAGTATCATATATGACACTATGGCCTTATTGGAGGGAATCATATGGCCGGCGTCGACAAGATAATCCAAAAGATGAAGAACCAGCCAAACGGGATACGAATGAGCGAAGCCGATAAGGTTCTTACCGCAAACGGTTATCGACTCGACAGGCAAAATGGTTCGCACCGCCAATACATCAATGCCACCGGCGACGTGATCACCGTCAAAGACGAAACGCCTCTAAAAGCGGTCTACGTCAAAGACATATTGAGCCGGATTTAGGAGGGACAGCCATGAATGCGCAGGATTACATGAAATTGCCCTACAATCACGTCATCAGGCGTATCGAGGACGAAAGCGGTTCTTATTTTCATGCGTCCGTTTTGGAATTTGACGGTTGCCATAGCACTGGCGACACTTTTGCGGAAGCATATTCCAGCTTGCTCGAAGCTATGGAAGGCTGGATAGAAACTAAACTGGAAAACGGGTTTGCTGTTCCCTCCCCTCTGGATACCGGCAAACTCAGCGGAAAATTTGTCGTCAGACTTCCCAAAACACTTCATGCCCGGCTTGCGTTAGAAGCCGAGAAAGAGGGCGTATCCCTTAATCAGTACGCTCTATACAAATTAAGTGCCGTTTAAGCTCGTCGCCCTCGCGGACTGCTTCGACGTGTCGCTGGACTGCCTCGTGGGCAGGAGCGACGAGCCGGGGCGTAGATAGGGCAATCTGCTCATTGCGAATTTTTTTGCATGTTGGTATACTTTCTAAGTAGGCTTGATTTGGTGTCCCTTGAAAACATTCGATGGAGAAATCCGCCAAAATGATTTCAGGGGATTTTTGCTCTCCTCAGACTAAGGGGGTATTCACAATGGATGATTTCCTTTTCGCTGCGCCAAGCTTTATCCGCGACATGGGGAGGGCGATTGACTTGGGCGACACGATGACGCAATACAACAGGTCTGAATCGCCGGAAGCCGCCGACGGAAGCCGCCGACCTGCGCGCGCTTAAGAGCGACTGGGCGGCCATTGGCAACGACTTGACATACTTCCCTTGCTGAAGCAAGGGGATTCTAGGATCGACAAAGATTGCTGGCCGGAGCCAGTCTTACGTCTTCTCCCCTAAGAGTGGATGCCCCCACTCTGCGAAAAGGGCAAAAAGCCCTGATTTTCGTTTGAGCGTTGGATATTTTACGTCCGGGACTGCCCCGGACAACCGCATATATCCAGTTTTCAAGGTTCAGTGCCGCAGGATTTTACCCCGTGTCGGCGTTGAGAAAATTACATCACATAGGAGGTATCTGGCATCCTGGATTCCCGGAATGTGTGACGAGGTAAAACTAGCCGTAACTACTGACTGATACTGTAATCTCCCTCGCGACATCACAAACTGGCTCGTTAATTTTTTGCTGTTTCTAATTGTTCCAGTGTAAGCGGTAAATAATCAGTCACCTTCATAAAGATCGGCCCAAGGCATAGACTGCTTCCAAGGACAATAGAGAAGAGGGAGGCATTTTCATAATGGGGCGAGGTTACAACCGAACAGC
>JAIRNC010000021.1 GCA_031258255.1 Synergistaceae bacterium | reverse complement strand
TTTAAAAATACATAAAATACGGACGACTAAATCTACGCACGGATGCTGTATTTATATTCTACAGGACTCGCCCAGAAAAAACAATATCATTTCACTCAGCGGCCTAACAATCGTCCCCGCCCTAGTCCCCTCAAGGACGACGCCTCAGAGAAAGAGCGACGCGCAGACACCAGACCTCAGGGGACATACATGATACACCGCGCCGCGCGTCCCCGCTATAAAAATATTGCGCATCTCGCCCTGCCGTAGGTCCGCGCCTGCGCTTGCGCTTAACCCATGCTATGGAGCAACTTACAGACGCGAATCTCCGGCGTGGTGTTGGCGCCATGAACTTTCGCCATGATTTCACTCCGCTTTTGCGGGTCAAACATATCGGGCATAATCTATCACTTCGCCTCAAACTCAATCCGCAGACTTGGATCGGTTTCAACTTCCTCAATAATCGCGTTGTACTTCTCGATAATATCCGCCAACTTGGCGTTTCTCGCGGTGCCGTCAAACAGGCTGTGTTCATTCACGTTGGTTGACAGGAATTGCTGCACGTCCCAAACGTCAACCCGTCCGCTTATACCCGCGTCGGCGGCCAAATCGAACGCCGTGCGGACGCGCTCAAATATCGTAATGATAATCGGCTGACATCCTGCGCGGATATTGGCGGCGCATTTTTGGATTAAAGGCTCGCCCGGAGCGGTCGTGCAGTGAATAATGGTTTTGCCGATTACGAAATCACCGCTTCTGACGGTCGGTGAATCGGCGACATAGGCGCCGTGTATTTCAAAGCTGTCCTGCGGCATGACAACCATCAGTTTCGCCGCCACCAAGTGTTGCAGCATTGCGCCCAAGTATTGTGTTCCCTGATTCTGCTTCTGCCGCGCTCTCGCTTGGTCAAATAGCTCGTTGAGGCTTGCAGCCACGGTTCTTGACGTATCGGCGGTCAATACAAAGGGCTGATTGCGAAAAAACTCACGTATTTGTTCAGCCCAATTGGCTTCCAACGCTTTGAAATCCACGCTTCCTATATTATCATGCAGCTCATTCAAGAAACCAATATACTTCATCATCAGACCCATATTGCCTCGGCTTGTCCTGCCGCCCTCCGAGGCCAACATTTGGGTGATGCCATGCTCTTTAAGTATTTTCTTGAGATTTGCGCCGCCCAAGCCCGCAACCTGCCCTTTGTTCTCAGTCAAAAAATCATCTGGATTGAGAGGAAAATCTTTGGTACTGGCTTGTCTTGTCAATTGAATCAGCAAAGCGAGCGGGCCTTTTGTAACCGTTTTGTATTCTGTTTGAAATTCACATAATTTAATTGATGAACTTGATTCATCAGGTTCAGACGGATATCTGTACTGATTCGACGTCGCATCGCTCACCATATGCCACCTCCGCTAATTTTGTCAATAATGATTCCCCGATAAATGTCGCAACGGGCATGGCTACGGCATCCCCCATAGCCTTATAGCCGTCGTTATAGGCGTCCGGCAATACGAAACTATCCGGTGCGCCCATCAACCGCGCGGTTTCGCGCGGAGACAATACCCGCGCGTGCAGTTCGCCGTCGCGCTTGACAATGAGAAATTGTTTGCTGCTGCCGCCCTTCGGCGTCCGCAGGCATCCCGCCACATCGTCAAAACGCAATTCCAAGCACTGTTTACCGTCGCGCGTCCTGCGATAACCCGTTACAACGGCGTTCTCCATACTGTCAAGCCTTGCTTTGTGGCGCGGAGACATGAGCCGCAGCACATTGTCCTTATCGTAGGGAATGGAAAAGTCAATCACGTCCGTCAACTGTCCGAGCCGTTTTCGCGGTTTTTCGGCGCGCCACCAAATCCATCCCGGCAAAATCTTCCCCAAATCGGCGGCAGCCTTATTGTGCAGCCAATTTGGCCCGATATCCGTCAATTCGCGCGGAACGTCAATATTGCTTCTGACTGCTATGATAAACACGCGCGGTCTTGATTGTGGGACAAAATGAACCGCGTCGATCAGCATCGCGCCGCTCTTATAACCAAGTTCCATTAAAGCGTAATGAAGTTTGGCGTAGTTCCCGCCCTTGTTCGTTGAAAGCAATCCCGCAACGTTCTCCACCAGCAAAATCGCCGGACGGCGCGGCATCTCACGCAGTATGCGGAGCCATTCCCACACAAGCCCGCTGCGCGCCGCGTCGATCCCGCCCAATGACCCGGCGAGGGATAAATCTTGGCAGGGAAAACTCGCCCAAGACAAATGCGCATAGGGCAAATCCGTCCCATTTATATTCTTTATATCGTCTAAAACAAAATGATTGCTCTTGAAATTCGCGTGGTAAACCGCAACCTTTTTGTCGCTGATATCATTTGCCCATATTGGGCTGAACATATCTTTTAATCCATAGGCGACCAGGCCGCTTCCGGCGAAAAACTCGTGCATTGTCCAAGGCGCATTGGACAAATCAACTTGTTGCGTTTTCAATTCCTGTATTATCGCCATTTTCAGATCTCCTTTTGAGCAAAGTTTCCGCAAAATCCTATTGTTCCGCCTTTTCAATCTCCATCACATCTGATATGTCGCAATCAAGCGCTTTGCATACCTTCAACATGCTCTCCATTGATATCGGCTCGCGCTTGCCCATTTTTGCCAATACATTGAAACTGATACCCGCCGCTTCTTTCAATTGGGTACGATTCATTTTCTTATCTATCAACAGTTTCCATAACTTATCATAACTGATCGACATATTGTGTCTCCTCAAGCGGGTGGGCGCATTTTCCTACTACGTATTGTAACTCGCAGAAAAGAAAACATCAAGATAATCTTTTATCCGGCTTAGAAATTCTGCTTTATAACCTAAAAATGGGATAATACACACTCAAAACAGCCATTTTTAGGGATGAATCCTTTATGCCGCAACGGTTCTAAGTTTTGAGTGAGTATTATATCAGAGAAAGAGCGACGCGCAGACACCAGACCTCAGGGGACATACATGATACACCGCGCAGGGCGGGCTGATAGCCGACTTCGACGAGCGGTTCACTTTCAAAAACGGCACGGAGATTCAGGCGTAATCCACCTCAGAACCCCATAGGAGCGGCTACCGCCACCCTCGTGGGGTTTATTTTTGTGCGAGTTCGCTTTATAATATAGGCACGATAATCAAAAGGAGGTGGCCGCTTTGCCGCCAATTGAACTACAAGACGCGCTGTCTCAAAACGGCGGTGTCATCACTACCGCCGAAGCCAATGCTATCGGCATCTCAAACGAGCGGCTGCGGCTGCTGGCGAACGCGGGGGAATTGGAGCGTGTGGCACACGGTGTCTATATCGCGCCTGACGAGTTTCTCGACAGAATGTATGTGGCGCAATTGCGCCGCCCCAAAATCATCTACTCCCACGAAACCGCATTGTTCCTGCATGACCTCACCGACCGTGACCCTATCAACTATACCGTGACCGTGCCGACAGGATATAGCGCGGCGCGGCTTCGCGGAGACAGAATCAACGTCTTTACTGTAAAACGAGAACTCCACGACGTCGGCGCGGCGCAAGCAAAAACGATGTTTGGGAATACGGTGACAGTCTATGGTCTGGAGCGGACAATCTGTGACTGTATCCGAAGTCGCAACCAGATGGATATTGCCATTGTAACCGACGCCATGAAACGATACGCAAAGCGAAACGACAAGAATCTAAACACACTTATGGAGATGGCGGAGGCTTTCCGTGTCGCCAAGCCGCTCCGAAGCTACATGGAGGTACTCTTATGAAAACATCGACGCAACTGAAAGCGCTTGTCCGCAATCTTTCCAAGGCAAAAAATGTGGAAGCTGAAATCATCCTGCGTAACTTCATGCTCGAACGGTTTTTAGAGCGCGTTTCTGTTTCCCGATACAAAGGGAATTTCATACTCAAAGGCGGTATGCTGATTGCCGCTATGGTCGGTATCGACACCAGAACTACG
Organism: Synergistaceae bacterium; assembly: GCA_031258255.1. Classification (GTDB taxonomy): domain Bacteria; phylum Synergistota; class Synergistia; order Synergistales; family Synergistaceae; genus JAIRNC01. The sequence goes on along the minus strand of JAIRNC010000021.1, from coordinate 30,059 downwards.
ATGGATATGGACGCAACCATCAAAGGGCAAACGCTGACGGAAAAACAGATTACGGAAATCATCAAGAACGTGATAAGCGTACCCTTAGATGACAACGTCTTGTTCTCCTTCCATGGAATCGAGGAAATCCGCGAGGAAGCCGACTACCCCGGCTATCGCGTGTCAGTCGATGCCGTTCTGGACAAGACGCGCCAGACCATGCATATCGACATCACGACCGGCGACTTTGTCACGCCAAGTGAAATCGAATACAGCTTCAGGCTCATGTTCGAGGATAGGTCTATCAGCATTCTCGCATATAACCTCGAAACCGTGCTGGCGGAGAAGTTCGAGACCATTATAGCGAGAGGCTTGACGAATACGCGCATGAGGGATTTCTACGACATTTATGTCCTGACCTCCACGCAGAAAATCGATTCCGGTATCTTTCGGGCGGCGCTTGAAAAAACCGTCGCCAAGAGAAAAACCGTCGACCAGATGGCCGAGGCCGGTATCACTATCGAGCGGGTTGCCGCAAGCGTGGAAATGAGCGGCCAATGGAACCGATATCAGAAAAAATTCAGTTATGCCGCCGATATAACTTGGGAAGTGGCAATCGATGCGCTTCGCAAGTTAGCAACAGTGAATTCTGAATGAAGGGGGTAATGAGCCTATGGACACCGCACTAAAATTGCGTTTGTTGCAAACGGCACGAAAACAAAAAAGAGCTAACTGACTTCAAAATCAGTTAGCTCTTTTCTTATGGATAATACAATTAGTGTTGCCAAAACGTTGCCACAGATGGTATCAAGAATCCGCAAACCCGCATGAATAAAGGGTTTATCCAACGTTCCGTTTCATTGGCATCGTTTCATCACTACTCCCACTCGATCGTCGCGGGTGGCTTGCCGGTCACGTCCATCACTACGCGGCCTACGTGGGGGACCTCGCCGCAGATCCGCTTGGCTGCCCTGTCTACCAGATCCCAGGGCAGGCGCACGGACTCGGCGGTCATCGCGTCCAGCGACTTCACGGCCCTCAGCGCCACGGTCTCGCCGTAAGTCCTCGCGTCGCCGGCTACCCCTACGCTCCGGACGGGCAGCAGCACGCAGAAGGCCTGCCATATCGAGTCGTACAGCCCGGCTGACTTTATCTCCGACACGAAAATGGCGTCCGCCTCCCTCAGCGTGTCCAGCCTCTCCTTGGTGAGGCTGCCGAGACAGCGGACGGCTAGGCCCGGCCCGGGGAAGGGGTGCCGCTTGAGGAAATGACTCGGTATGTCGAGCAGCGGGCCTATCTTCCGCACCTCGTCCTTGAATAGCTCCCGAAGCGGCTCCAGCAGGCTCATCTTCATGTCGCTGGGCAGCCCGCCCACGTTGTGGTGGCTCTTTATGACGTCCCCGCCCACGAAGCCGCTCTCTATCACGTCTGGGTAGATCGTCCCCTGGAGCAGCCACTTCGCGTCGCCCGAAGCCCTGGCTGATTCCTCGAAGATCCGGACGAAGAGCGCTCCTATTATCTTCCGCTTGCGCTCTGGGCTGGTTTCGCCGGCAAGCGCGTCCATGAAGCGATCCTCAGCCCTTACGTGGCGCACCCGCAGGTTAAGTGCCTCGTACATCTCCAGCACGCGCTCCGCCTCGTCCTTTCGGAGGAAGCCGTGGTCGACGAAGATGCAGTCAAGCCTGTCTCCCGCGACCTTGGATACGAGGACTGCCGCTACGGTGGAGTCCACGCCGCCTGAAAGGCCGCACACGACCCTGTCCGCCTCGCCGATCTGCTCCTTTATGTCGGCGAGAGTACGCTCTACCCAGTCCCCGAGCTTCCAGTTGGCGCTGCATCCGCAGATGTCGAAGACGAAGGATGACAGCATCTCGCGCCCGTACTGGGTCGTCTCGACCTCCGGGTGGAACTGTAGGGCCGTAATCCTGTCGCCCTCCATCGAGAAGGCGGCGCACGCGCCGGACTCGCTCTCCGCCAGCCTCAGCGCCCCCACAGGCAGCTCGCGCACTTCGTCCCAGTGGCTCATCCAGACGTCTATCGCGCCAGGGACGCCATTCATGATCTTGGCTCCGCGCGACGCGTCGAACTTGACGCGGGTCCTGCCGTACTCGCCGAGCCTTCCCTTTTCGACGCTGCCGCCCAGCGTCTTCGCTATGAGCTGCATCCCGTAGCATATGCCAAGCACCGGGATGCCTCCTTTTATGATGGCCGGGTCGATGTCGGGCGCGTCCGGCCCGACCGTGCTCCGCGGGCCGCCTGAGAGGATTATCCCCTTGGGGCGCAGCGCCTCGATTTTGCCCACCGACGCGTTACAGGGCAGTATCTCGCTGTACACCTCGAACTCGCGCACCCTCCGCGCGATCAGCTGCGTGTACTGAGAGCCGAAGTCCAGTATCAGGATGCCCCCGCTCTTGTCATCGTGCTTCATTCCTTAAAAGCCTCCTCTCTCCGCGAGAGTATGACATAGTATGGCCCTGCCGTCCACTCGTGCGTTTGGCGCGTCTTCGCTGGCACTGCTTCACGCTTGCCTCGCTCGCCGTCCTCAGCGTACTGTTCGTATTACTGACGAATACGCGCCAAATGCGGATTCGGTGCGCTTGGCGCGTCCTTCGCGACGGGGGCGGGGCGGGGGGCATTTTTCGGGTTGCCGTTGCGAAGCAGTGCGACACGAAAAATGACACCCGCCCCGGTCGCGCCGCGAGCCGGTGAACCTGCGCCAGACGAGGTCGATCCTGTTGTGATAAAATCTGAGCGCGTGATAAGGATCAGGAGAGGCTGTGACAGGGAATGGGGGAGAGGGCTATTTACGACAGTCACGTCCACACTAGAAACTCTTTCGACGGGCGCGATTCCGCTGAGGCGATATGCGAGGCGGCGATTCGCGCGGGTCTCGCGGGGATCGCGTTTACGGATCACTGCGATATGCATCTGGGCTCACGCGCTTGCCTTGCCGTCAAGGAGGCACTTTGGGAAGAAGTTCTGCGCGCCCGGGAGACGTTCGGCCCGTCGCTTGAAATCGCCATGGGCCTCGAGATAGGAGAGCCGCACCACGACATGGCGTTAGCCCGCGAGCTTGCGGGGGGGCCTGGAATGGATTTCGTCATCGGCTCAGTCCACAGGGTGCGCGGCGAGGATGATTTTTACGTCATGGACTATGACCGCCCGGATATTATGGACGTTCTCAGGAAGTATTACGAGGAACTCATCGAGCTTTCGTCGTGCGACTGCTTCGACGTCATGGGACACATAAACTATCCGCTGCGGTCTATGAGCGACGCGCAGAAGGCGAGAATTGACCTGAGCGCATTTAACGAGCTGCTTTGCGAAGCGCTCTCGTCGCTGGCCAGGCACGGAAAGGGCATAGAGGCCAACTCCCGCTGCCTGAAGGGAGGCCTTGGCGGGATACTTCCATCCCTTGAAATAATGAAGATGTTCAAGGCGGCGGGCGGCGAGATCGTCACGACCGGCTCGGACGCGCACGAAGCGCCCTCAGTCGGCGTGGGGATACCCGAGGCCGGAGCGTTGCTGAAAGAGGCGGGCTTTGAGGAGATATCGTTTTTTAAGGGGAGAAGGCCGGCGTAGCTATCGGCGCGGCCCGGTGCTTCACCCACGCTCCCGCGCCCCCCAGAGCGACGCGTAAACACCGTCTGCGGCTAGCAGCTCTTCGTGCGTCCCCGTTTCCTGTATGCCGTCGTTCGTCAGGACGATTATCTTGTCGGCGTTACGCGTCGTGGTGAGCCGGTGTGCCACCACAAGCGTCGTCCGGCCTACGCTCAGGCTTTCGAGCGCGTCCTGGATGGCCGCCTCCGTCGCGTTGTCCAGGGCGGACGTGGCCTCGTCCAGTATCAGTATCTGAGGGTTTTTCAGAAAGACCCTGGCTATCGCTATCCTCTGCTTCTGCCCGCCGGAGAGCGTGACGCCCCGCTCGCCCACATAGGTGTCGAGCCCGTCCGGCAGAGAGTCCAGAAAGCTGTCCAGGCTGGCCCGTCTGGCGGCTTCGCGTATCTCGTCCTCGGACGCGGCGAAGTCGCCGTAGGCTATGTTGTCCCTGATGGTCCCGGCGAAGAGATACGTGTCCTGCTGGACGATCCCGATACTGCCCCTCAGCGAGACCCGTCTGTAATCGCGGATGTCCCGCCCGTCCAGCGTTATCCTCCCGGACTCCGGCTCGTAGAACCTGGGCAGGAGGTGGCAGAGCGTGGACTTGCCGCTCCCGGAGGGACCTACTATCGCGACGGTCTCGCCCGGCTCGATGTCGATATTGATGCCTTTGAGCACACGCTCGCCTCCGTCGTATCGGAACGAGACGTCCTCAAAGGATATGGCGCCCCTCACCGAGCCTATGTCGACCGCGCCAGGCGCGTCCTCCTCCGGCTCTGCCTCCATCAGCTCCTGGATGCGGACGAAGCCGGTCATCCCCGACTGCAGCTGTTCGATGAAGTTGATCAGGCGCTTTATCGGCTCCGTGAAGAGGCCGGCGAAGAGGAGATAGGCCGCCAGCTCCCCCGGCCCGATCTTGCCGTAGTACGTGTAGGCGCCGCCGGCGAAGAGCGTCACGAGCATGAGCACGTCCAGTATGAAGCCTGTCCCGGCGCCGAACTCCGCCATCGCCCTGTACTGCATCGAGCGCGCCTTTTCATATGACTTGTTGCCGAGCTGGAAGCGCTCCTGCTCGTGCTCTGACGTCTCGAACGCCTTGGCCACCCTGACGCCCGCGATGCTGTTCTGGAGATCGGCGTTCACCTCGCCTATCTGCGCCCTCGTCACCATGGACGTGCGGGAGAGCTTTTGGCGCTGGCGCATGGCGAACCAGAGCAAGAGCGGGATGAAGGCGAAGATCGTCAGCGTCAGCCGCACGTTCATCGTGCAGAGCAGCGCGAAGGACCCGACGAGCATCACGAGCGACAGGAAGAGATCCTCCGGGCCGTGGTGGGCCAGCTCGGCTATCTCGAAGGTGTCGTTTATCACCCGCGACATTATGGCGCCTGTCCGTGTCTTGTCGAAGAAGGCAAAGGGCAGCTTCTGGAGGTGGCTGAACGCGTCGCGCCTCATGTCCACCTGTATCCTCACGCCCATCGCGTGCCCGTAGTACTGTATGAAGTACGCGAAAGCCGCCTTCAGGAGGTATATGAAGAAGAGAGCGATGGCCCAGTTCACGATCATGCCCATCTGACGGCCAGGCACGTAGACGTTTATGATCCTGCGCGTGATCATGGGATAGAACATGTTGCAGATGGCGACGGACAGGGAACAGGCCATGTCCGCAGCGAAAAGCCGTATGTGAGGCACGTAATAGAGCGCGAATTTCCAGAAAAGCTTCATCAGGTTTTACACATCTCCCGGGCAGCGTCTAGGAATCTGTAGCCAAAGGTTATTTAATCAGCGGTTCCTTTATTTTATGCTTCGCAGTATGCCGTCCATCCCTGTGACGTATACCGCGGCCGGCGTCACGGCTGGGGCAGTGGTGACGAAGCCGCTCGTCGCTATCTTCCACTGCTCGGCCCCGCTGGACGCGTCCAGGGAGTATATCTCGTTAGCGTTGTTGCCGAAGAATATCCGGTTCCCGCGAATGGACGGCGACGAGGCGATGGTCTGCCCCGTCTCGGCCTGCCATGCCACGCGGCCGCTTTTGGCGTCCAGCGCGGTCATCCGGCCTTTTATGTTGCCGAAGTAGACCCTGCCGTTCGCCACCAGCGGGGATGACTCGATGGAACCGCCGGAGTCATGCCTCCAGATGACGGCCTGGTTCTTGATGTCGGCGCAGTACAGCTTGCCGTCCCAGCTGCCGAAGTAAAGGTATCCGTCCGCAATCGCCGGTGCGGTCACGACCGGGCCGCCGACTATGGCGCGCCACTTGAGCTTGCCCGTGGCGGCGTCTATCGCCATCATCTTGCCGTCGTGGTTGCCGATGTAGACCGTCCCGCCGTCCACGGACGGAGAGCCGTAGACCTCGCGCCCCGCCTTGTAGCTCCACTTCTGCCAGCCCGTCTTCATGTCCACGCAGTAGACGTTGCCGTCCAGGCTTCCGATGTAGGCCCTGCCGTCAGCCACGGCCGGGGAGGACGCCACCATGTTGTGCGTCGTGAATTGCCATTTGAGCGCGCCAGTGGCCGCGTCCACGGCGTACACCTTGCTGTCGAAACTGCCGAACACCACCAGGCCGTCAGCCACGGCGGGGGAGGACGTCACCCAGTTGTCCGTGCTGAACCGCCAGAGCAGCCCGCCGTCTGACTCCCTGACGGCGTACAGGTTGCCGTCGTTGCAGCCGAAAAAAATCCGCCCGCCAGAGACAGCGGGCGAGGACTGGATCGCGCTCGGCACGCTCCGCTGCCAGACGAGCTGCCCCGTGACGGTACCCGCGAGTTGAGCCGGAGGCGCGATGACGCCCGTCCGCTGCGCGTTGCCCCTGAACGTAGGCCAGCTTTCCGCCGATGCGTCCTGGCAGGGGAGTACGAGCGCCGCCAAAGCCAGCGTTGCCGCGATTGCCCTGATCGTCGATTTCACGAGTGATGCCCCCTCAGTGTATAAATATTTTTTGAAGACTCCACTGATGAATTATAAATCATATTTGGCCGGCAATGTCTTTCGCCCGAGGCTGATCTGATTTCATTCAGGGCATCCGTTGAAATCGAAATCGCGACGGCGGCACACGGGCCCGGGCAGAATTTAACTGCCCAGATCCGTGTGCCGCGCCGTCAGCGCGGCGTCACGTCCTTCGGGATCGCGCAGTGGTACCGCTCGCCGCCGAGCCTCTCCAGATGCTCCTGTTTCGCCTTCTCCGCTATCGACGGGTCGTCGATCACGTCAAGGGCGGTCATCGCCATCGCCTTGCCGGCATAGATCAGGCCCTTGCGGGCTATCGGCGACTTCCCGGAAGCCACCCACTGCCACGAATGGCTCACCGTCCCCGTCGGGTAACAGGTCACGAGCGCCTGCGCGGTCGGCGCGATCCAACTGGCGTCGCCCACGTCCGTCGAGCCCTTCATGGCCTCGTCGCTCATCGCGTAGGGGAAGAGCTCGCCCTGCACAGGCTCTGACGCCATGGCGTCCGCCTGCCCCTGCCCTATGTCGGGGAAGCTTTTTTTGATGAGGGCGGCGACGTTCTTGGCGTTCTCCTCTGGCAGGGTTGCGACGTACTTTCGCGCGTAATCCAGTTCGTCAGCGGAGTATTTCAGTTCGCCCAGTTCGCGCATGTTCTCGTGCATCGTTCGCGCCAGAGTGTCGTTTACGATGTACTCAGCACAGGCGCTGTCCCACTCTATCTCCACTTTCGTCCCGGTCATGAGCGCCGCGCCCTTCGCTATGTCTGTCACGCGCTCGAATATGGGCCTCACCTGGCTGGACTTCGGCGCGCGGATGAAGTACAGCACGCTGGCGTTCGGCTGGACGACGTTGGGCGACGCCCCGCCAGCGTTGGTGTACGCGTAGTGTATCCGCGCGTCCTGTATGATGTGTTCCCGCAGGTAGTTGACGCCGACGCTCATCAGCTCCGCCGCGTCCAGCGCGCTGCGCCCCATCTCGGGCGCGGCCGCGGCGTGGGCGCTCACCCCTTTGAAATTAAAATATACCTGGTAATTCGCCAGCGAGCTTACGCCCCATATCCTCGTCTCGGTCCACGGGTGCCAGGTGAGCATGATGTCCGTGCCGTCGAATACGCCGTCCCTGGCCATGAAAGCCTTGCCTGAGCCGCTTTCCTCCGCCGGGCAGCCGAAGAACTTTATCGTGGCGCCGGCACCGTTACGAGACTTCGCCAGAAAATCCTTCAGGCCGACGGCGGCAGCCAGCGCCCCTGCGCCCAGCGCGTTATGCCCGCATCCATGCCCGTTGCCGTCCGCTTCGAGGGGTTGCTTCTCCGTGGCGTCGCACACCTGGCTGAGGTTTGAGAGGGCGTCGTACTCCGCCAGTATCCCTATCACGGGGCCGTCCTGGCCGTAAGAGGCCACGAACGCGTGTTCCATGCCGGCCGCGCCGCGCTCCACGTGGAACCCCTCGCTTTCAAGCGCGGCGATCAGCAGGCCGGCCGACTTCTTTAGGTCGAAGCGAGTCTCGGCATATCCCCAGATGCTGTCGCTCGCGTCTGTGAATATCCGTGCTTTGGCGTCGATTAACGCGGCTAACTCTCTTTTGGCGTCTGGGTTTGACATCTCCCGCGCCCCCGTCACTTCGATTTGCCCATATCAGGCTTCAGCTCCAGCATCCTGCCCCTGTACATGTAGTAGGCCGCGCCCACGGACGCGAGCATGATCAAGGGGAGGAAGTAGCTCTGATACCGCTGCACGAACCCGCCGCCCAGCGCCAGGCAGAGGGCTATGGAGAGCGCGAAGGGCGTGACGGACACCTTTACGCTCTTTATGACGAAGGGCGTCACGAGCGCGCCCAGGAGCGCCGGCATGATGTTGGCGAACGCTGGCTGAAGTATCGGTTTGGAGAGATACGGGGTGATGTACTTCCCTATGATGAACATGGAGAGCATCAAAATCGACACGGTGACGAACGAAGACGCGGCAATGCTCAGGATGGAGACGATGTCCCCCTCGGAACTCCCTGGCTCCACGCCCGCGAGCTTCATGCCGGAGAGGGCGCTCGGGAGCTTCATGTTCATGATGTTGCCGGTTATGCAGCTCAGGTACACGCCGCCCGCTCCGATGATCGGGTAGTAGGATATGTTCTCCACCACGGCCATCGGTGCGAACATCGCGATGAGCCCGCCCGCGGCTGCCAGTATCTCCGTCATGTTCAGCTCTATTTTATAGAACAGCGTTATGACCAAAGGTACCGAAAGCATGAGGGCGAGGGAGATGATGCTGGTGATCCGCCCGAGGTTGTTGATCGTGTCGTCAAAAGCCCTGGATCTTTCTGTGTCTGTCATATTCACGTTTGCCATCCTCCTCATAGTCGAGTAATGCCAATTCGATTTCAATCGGGCGTCAATGGCGCGTCTCGCGGCCCATAAACACTGCCACTGAAATCTTTTAACTTTATGCCCCTGATTGCAAATCGGTATAAGACGAACGTTAAAAAGCGCTCGTGTAGACGATTGCCGAGGCCATGCCGACGATCAGGCTGATGGGCAGCGAGAACTCGTCGATCATCTTTATGCCGGAGACCTTCGATGCCTTGCCGCACAGGAGCACGGCTATGGCGGCCGAGATGAACGAGACGATGGCCGTCGTGTTCTTGGTGTTCGTTATGTAGGGCGCGGACATGAGCGCCAGCATCCCGATGAAGAGGGCGCCGGACAGCACGGGGATGAAGTGGCTCTTGGATTCCTTTGCCTTTTTGGAAAATTTGTCAAGGGATTTCATGAAGAATATGTTAAAAACGATACCCCAGATGATGCCGACGCTCATGACCCACATAGACATGGCAAAGATCGGAATGTCGAAACCAGGGTCGGCGATGCCAGCGAGGCCCGACGCCTTCGCCACTATGTCCGCCGCCATATTCTCGTATGTCGCGGAACCCACTACGGAGAGGCGGAGCCACGGGAAATACTGTCCCAGGTTGACGGATAGCACCATCAGCATTATCACTATCGGCAGGGACGGGATGACGGAGAACAGGGCCGCGTTTGTCATGGCCTTTTTCATTACAGGCCGTTCGATGCCGATCTCCATGCCGCGCTTCCACGCCACCTTGATGAACAGGACGGCTTGCAGCATGACGAAGAGAACGACGAGCGCGCACATAAAGAACATGGTGTTGCTGTTTGCCACTTCGAGGTAATTCAATGTACTGCCTCCTTTGATATTGAAATGTTTGAAAAACGAGACCGAAAACATGCCATGGCATAGTGGACGCCATTTATTTTATGGATTGGCGGCCAGAATTTCGATCAGAAAATTACGGGCAATCGAGCGCAATATTACGCTTATTTTTTACGCGAGACCCAGAGGTAAAAAAACGGGGGCTGTTTTTTATCCGATTTTTTTGAACAGATAGAGCGCCACGCCGTTGTATCCCAGGTTCGGGGCAAACGTGTACGTGGAATTTATCTCCTCCTCGAAGACGTTGAACTCCGGCAGTATGGCGTGTTCGAGGTAGACGGTCATGTCCTCGTCGTTCAGGCTCATGAGGCCGACCTTGCTCAGGCGGTCGAACGCGCTGCTGTGCTTCTTCTCGAAGACGAACACCTTGAGGCGGTAAAGCCCTTTTGGGATGCCCGTGACCTCAGCCTCGACGCGTATCCTCTCCATCGCGACGTAGGCGTCCTCCAGGGAGTATAGCGGGTCGAAGTAGCGAGGGTTCATGAAAAGCGCCGCGTACTCGCCCGGCCCGGGGGACGTGACGACGAGCCTGTCGCTCTGGTACACGGCGCGCCCCTCCAGCTTGTTCGCCATGTAGAGCGCGTAGAACGGAGGCCGCCGGACGAGGCCGTGGAAATAAAGCGCCAGCACCCTGTTGTCAACCTTGTCGGTCAGCGTCTCCTTGGACTTGCTGTTGAGCCAGTACGCGGCGGCGGAGACGTTGCGGCCGAAGGACAGGAGGTCGGAGGCGATGAGAGCGGCGCGGAAGAACGCGGACGACTCTATGGAGGTGCGCCCGGAGAGGGTGTTCCACTCCGTGACGTAAATCTGCGGGCGATTGGCGCCATCGTCGCCGAAGATTTCGCCGTAGACGCGCATGGCCTCTTCCACCTGCCGCGCGCCGTAATTTTTGATAGACCCGTATGATGGCTCGACGCCATCCTCCAGCGACGGGTCTACGGTGATAGAGAGGAAGTCCGGGGCAATCCCTGCCGCGCCGCACGCGGACATTTTTTCAGCCAGGCGCTCCCGTTCGCCGGGCCGGCTGGACGACAGGGAGTGAAAGCCGACGCCGATGCCCGGGGAAAACGCTTTCGCCGCGCGGTAGACATGGCCGAACTCCTCCGCGAACGTCTGCGCGGCGCCGCGCTCCGCCGTCTCGCCGGAGCGCAGGACCTCGATCCGTATGCCGCTCCTCCAGAGCGGGGCCGGGCGGTTTTCCAGCATGACGGCCAAAAACTCGGAGACCAGCTTCCCGGGCGGGGCGTCGCCGGCGCGGGGCAAGGAGAGGTCCACGCTCACGAAGGGCGTGAGGCCCAGCTCCATGAAAAAGCTGAAAACGCGCGAGTAATCGTATTTCCTGAAGAACGAACCGTCGGGCTGACGCGAGATGCCGTCATCGAATATCCCCCGGAAGTAGATATAGTCGCCGCGCAGCCTCTTCTGGGCCTCCGCCAGCTGTTCTTTCACCTCGCTGTCGATAGCCTCGGACAGGCGCCCGATCTTGAAAATCTTCCCCGGGAGCGGTATGCCGCGAGGCCCTGGCAAATCCCCCGAGAGCGGCGCAAGCGGTACCGTGGCCGACACAGGCGCGCCAGACGTGCCCTCGCCGTGGCTGATGTCGTAAATCGCGATGTACCTCAGCAGGCTCTCCAGGCCGTCGCGCTCGCCCACGCTGAAGGCCCTTTCGTCCCCGGCGGCCTTCCCGGCGCGCTTCCGCCCTGCTTCCTTCTGCTTGTAGCTCTGCGGGGTCTGGCTGTACGTTTTTTTAAAGAGCGCCGTGAACGGCTTGGAGCCGGAGAAACCGTTGTTCATGGCTATCTTCAAAATGGACTCGTCCGTGCCAAGCAGGTCGCGCACCGCGCCGTCCAGCCTGATTTTATTCAGGTACTCCAAGAAACCCAGCCCCATCTTTTGCTTGAAGCGCCTGGAAAAATAGTGCGGCGACATGCCGGCGCGGGCGGACGCGCCTGCCAGGCTGACGCCGTAGCGGTAATTTTCGTGTATGTAGGACACGGCCTCGCGGATGCCGCCCGAATCGCCCCTGCTCTCGCCCTTGGAGGCCGGCTTCGCCTCGATTGCCCGGAAGTTCATGTAGATTTCGTGCAGCAGGTCCATCAGCGCGCGCCTCGCCTCCAGCGCGTATCCGTCGTCCCTCTTGTAGCGCGCCAGCATCATCCGCACCAGCGACCGCTTCACGCCAAAGAACTTATTTTCCGCCGCGAGCCGCGAGCCCTGCGCGGCTGAGTTGCAATCGTAGCGGAAATCGAGCGTCTCCGGACACTCGCGCTCCAGGTACGCCCTAAATACCCTGAACGCCAGCGCGATATCTGGCGCGCCGGACGCGTCGGAAGAGAGTGAGTAAATATCCCCGTCGTTGACCAGGGCGATGTCGTCGGCTCGCAATGCGCAGCGGACGCCGTTTACCTCGAGGACGGCGCTCCCCTTTAGCATCATGAACGCGCCTATCCCGCGCATCATGCTGCGCGGGCGCGCCCCTGCGCTTTGCAGCGACAGGTCGAATATGTCGCCGAACGGCGAGGCCGCAGAACGGCGCGACGGGCCGCCGTCATAAGCCATATGGTTTGCCCTGCCCCCCGCGGCACGCCGTGCCGCCGCCTGTGTCCAGCCTTGTCATTTCGACACCCCTCTCACCCTCTCACCCGCTGATTTTAACATGCGTTTGCCTACTTGCGCGATGGCGTGCCTCAGGATATAATAATGCGCTGTCGTATCCCTGCCTCCTTCGCCAGATGGAGGCCAACGGGCCGTTTGCGCGGCCGTAGACCATAGGGAGGAGGTGACTCATGTGCGGCTATACGAATTAACTGTAATCCTCGTTTCAGAACTGGAGGACCACAAAGCGGCGACCGAGGAGATTGCGGAGGTCGCGCGCGGGCTGGGAGCGGAGATCGAGAAGGTCGATTTCTGGGGCAAGAAGCGTTTCGCGTATCCCATCAAGAAACAGATGGAAGGCTTCTACTCCATGATAACTATGAAAGCCCCGTCCGAGCAGATCCGGGAACTTGACAGGCTGCTCAGCCTGCGCTCTCAGGTATTGCGGCATCTTATCGTATCTATGGACGAGGAGTAAAATACTGCCATGGCCAGAGGTTTTAACAAAGTGATAATCATGGGCAACCTCACGCGAGACCCCGATGTGAGGTATACGCCCAGCAAGCAGAAGGTCGCCAGGATCACAGTGGCCGTAGGCCGTCAGTGGAAGAACAAGGCCACCGGGGAGCTCCAGAGCCAGACTGACTTCATTCCAGTCGTCGTCTGGGGCTCGCTTGCGGATGTATGCGAACGCTATATGCGCAAGGGCAAGCCTGTTTTGGTAGAGGGGCGGATGCAGGTTCGCGACTACGACGACCAGAAGACGGGCGTCAGGAAGTGGGTGACCGAGGTCGTAGCCGAAAACCTGACGCTGCTCCCCGGCGGACGCAGGGAGGATGACGCGTATGGCGATATCCCGGCGCTGCGCCCGCAGCAGTCGTATCAGAGCCAGGCGCCGGCTGCGGGCGCAAGGCGCGCGCCTCAGCCCGAGGCGGTGGAAGGGGATGTCGGCAGCCTGAGGGACGAGATAGACTTCGAGGAGGATTTTCCCCTCGATTTTTCCGAACTTGGGGATTCGCAGGGGAGCGGGGACGTGGATGTCCCGTTTTAGCGAAGGAGATGGATTTTAAATATGGATAATCAGTTCAGGAAAAGGCGCAAGCGCCGTCCGAAGGTGTGCCACTACTGCGTGGACAAGATCGACCACGTGGATTACAAGGAGTCTGAGAAGCTCCGCAGATACATAACGGACAGGGGCAAGATAATCCCCAGGCGCGTCACAGGCACCTGCGCAAAGCACCAGCGCCAGTTGACGAGGGCGATAAAGCGGGCGCGTTTCCTTGCGCTCCTGCCTTTTACCTCAGACTAAACGAGCGTCGGACAGGAGGGGCATTGCCCCTCCTTCTTCTCTTTAAAATAATTACATGGCTTACATGGTGATACGATGTCTTCCGACACAGTGAGGCGCGAGTGGGTTATGTGCTCGGCGGCCGGGCTGGCCCTCTCCGTCGCGTGCCTGGCGCTTCCGGCGCTCTCCCCGATAATACTGATGATATGCCCATTCCCGCAGGCCCTGCTCACCTATCGGCGCGGCGCCCGGGCGGGGGCGCTCTCCGTGCTGTGCGTCTCATGCGCGCTGTGGGCCGCGTTTCTGGCTGTGCCGTCCATCATATACATTTTGTCGATCGGCTCAGTCGCAATCCTGCTCGGGGCGGCGGCGAGGAGGCTTCACGGCGCGGACGCCCTGCTCGTCGGCATAATTTGCTCCCTCTGCTGCAAGCTGGCCGCGATGTATTTCCTGTACGGAGTGACCGGCTTCAATCTGCTCTCGCCAGACCCGGCGGACGTGGAGCAGACGCTCTTGGCCCTGTTCGAAAGCGGCATGGCCTCCTTGCCTGGCGTCGACGCGTCAGCCATTCGGGACGATATTTCCGGATCGGTGCGGCGCGTCCTGCTGCTCGTCCCCTTCAACATGATCCTCTTTGTGTCCGTGGAGGTATTGCTTTCGTATGCCCTGTCGTCTAAGGTAAACGCGTCCAGGGGCGGGGAGGCTTTCTTCAAGCTGCCCCCCTTCGGCGAGTGGTCGTTCCCGAGGAACATCCTGGGGGCCCTCGTGGTCGGGCTGGTCTGCGGGTACGCGTCGCGGGTCAGCCCAGGCGCTTATTTCCTGGCCCAGGTCAGCGCCAACTTGGGTTCGCTCACCCAGGTTCTCTTCGCGATCCAGGGGCTTGCCGTGGCGTGCTGTTTTATGGAGGCGAGAGGGTTTCCCAAAGCCTTGCGAATTGCTATCATACTGTTAACCCCGATAACCCAATATCTGGGGAGCTTATTTTCCATAGTCGGGATAATCGACATGGGGTTCGACCTGCGAAAAAGGGCGAGGAGGAGACAGCCGTGAAGGTCATTTTGGTTCAGGACGTGAACAAAGTGGGATACAAGGGCGACTTAGTTGAGGTATCCGAGGGATATGGCAGAAACTTCCTGCTCAAGAAAAAGCTCGCCGTCGAAGGGACCCCAGGCAAGGTCAAGGAGTGGGAGGAGCAGCAGAAGGCCAAGGAAAGCCGCGAGGCGAGGCAACACGCCAACGCGGTCGAGATAAAGAAGAAGATCGGCGGCAAGATGGTGACGGTCAGGATGAGTTCCGGCGACGAGGGACGGCTCTTTGGGAGCGTGACGGGCCAGCAGGTGGCTTTGGCCCTCTGCCAGCAGCTCTCCGTCGACGTCGACAAAAAAGAGATCAAGCTGGACGAGCAGATAAAGCGGCTCGGCAGGTATCCATTCAAGGTAAGGCTCGCGTCAGGGGTGGAGGCGGAGATGACGCTTTCGGTAGAGGCTGGCTAGATTGCGCTCACCGGGGGCAGAGAGGATACCGCCGAACAACCTGGACGCCGAAAGGGCCGTGCTCGGCGCGTGCCTCTTGGAGCGTGACGCGCTATTGCGCGTGGTGGAGACGCTGCGCCCGGAGGATTTCTACGAGCCACGTCACGCCATGGTCTTCAAGGCCATGGCCGATATGGCTGAGAGGGATAAATCCGTGGACTCGCTGACGCTCCAGGACGAGCTGTCGAGGCGCGACCTGCTTGAGCGAGTAGGCGGCGCGCCGTTCATTACGTCGCTGGTGGACGCGGTGACGACGACAGCGAACGTCGAGTATCACTGTGACATAGTGCGGGACAAGTCCGTACACAGGGAGCTCATCAAGGTCGGCGCCGAAATCGCCCGCACCGGGTTCAGCGAGGACGTGGAGTCCGCGGAGGCCCTTTCCTCCGCCGAGAAGCAGGTTTTCGAGATCGCGCGCGGAACTGCGTCCCGCATCCGCAAAATCGCGAGCGTGGTCCTGACGACTTTCGACGAGATAGAGAGGGGCCTCTCCGAAGGGCCGTCCGCTAACGGGGTTTTCTCCGGCTTTACCGATTTCGACAAGCTTACGGGCGGTTTCCAGCCCGGGAGCCTCAACATCGTGGCCGCGCGCCCGTCGATGGGGAAGACCGCGTTCGCCCTGAACATAGCGCAACACGCGGCATTGATCGAGGGCGTCCCGGTGCTGATATTCAGCCTCGAAATGTCGGCGGAGCAGCTCGCGGGGAGGTTCCTCAGCTCCGTGGCCAGGGTGAACCTGCGGGAACTCCAGCAGTCTAAAAACGTCAGGAAGGACCAGTGGAACGCGCTCACGGATGCCGTGGCCAGGCTCAGCAAGTCGCCGATTTTTATAGACGACAGCTCCACCCTGTCCACGATGGAGCTCCGATCCCGCTGCAGGAGGTTCTTCGCGGAGCACAGGAACGCCAAGAGCCTCGTGATCGTCGACTACCTACAGCTCATGGTGAACTCCAGGAGGGCGGAAAACCGCCAGCAGGAGGTATCGGACATCTCCCGCGCCATGAAGGGCCTGGCCCGCGAATTCTCGGTGCCCGTGATCGCCCTGTCGCAGCTCTCGCGCGAGGTCGAGAAGCGCGGGTCCGACAAACGCCCGATGCTCTCGGATCTCAGGGACAGCGGGGCCATCGAGCAGGACGCAGACCTCGTGGCGTTCCTCTACAGGCCGGCGTACTATCAGCAGGATAAGGAGTCGGCGGATCCCACGGCAGAGGTGGCGATAGCCAAACACAGGAACGGGCCCACTGGGAAGGCCGACCTCCTGTTCTACAGGGAGTACTCCAGGTTCGAGAACCTCGCCCGCCTGCAAGGCTGACGCGCTAAGGCTTATTTGCGGCCACGGGCCTGATCCTAGTGACTACGGCGCGATATTTTGGTATCCTTGTACAAATATACACTGCGAAACTGATCCGAATGAAATAGACTACGACTGACACTCCCGGGGAGGCGTTGCTGTGGCGGACAAGATGTGGGACATTCTTCGATTTCTTAAAACTCCGGACGGGGATCTAAGCCAGGACGACGCCGCGAGAGCGAACGCTGAGGCCGAGAAAGGGCTGATCGACGCGCGGCTGGCTGAGTCGCTTGCCGATTCCGCGAGCGGCGGTCAGGATGCGGCTGGAAGCGACGGGCCCGGGCCCCTTGCGGGCGAACTGGGTGCGCATGGAACCCATGTCCATCCCAGGGCCGTGCCTCTCCAAAAGATGCCGCCCGACGCGCAGCGCGGCGCCCCGAAGCAGACGATTCAAAAGCCCCCTGCCTCCCCGTCGCTCAAGGCCAGCGCCCCCGAACCGGCAAGAGAGGCCTCGTCTAAGGCAGGAAGCGGGCCAGCCCGGACGGAAAAACGGGCCGACTTGGAGAAAAACAGTGAGCAGCCCGGCGAAAAGCTGCTCAGGCTATCGCCGTCTGATATAAAGCCAAACCCCTTCCAGCCGAGGAAGGTCATGGGCGAAAACGAGATCACGGAGCTGTCGGAATCCATAAAAGAGCTGGGCGTGTTGCAGCCGATCCTGGTCAAGCAGTTGGAGACCGGCTACGAGCTGGTGGCCGGCGAGAGGCGCCTGCGCGCGGCGCAGAGGGCGGGGCTGGGCGAAATCCCGGCGATCCTGATCGAGACTGAGCCGCTGACTCAGCAGATTATCGCGCTGGTCGAAAACATACAGAGGAAGAACCTCTCAGCGATAGAAGAGGCGGCCTGTCTGCGGGACATCCAGGAAAAGACGGGGTGGAGCCAGACGGAGCTGTCCAGGAGGACGGGGCGCTCCCAGGCGTCGATCGCCAACAAGCTGAGGCTGCTCCGGCTGGATCCGTCCGTGCAGGAGCTCGTGATCTCCGGCAAGCTGGGGGAAAGACAGGCGAGGTCACTCTTGAGCCTCTCCGTAGACGAGCAGAGGCTGCTCGCCCAGAAGGCAGTGGACGAGGATCTGAGCGCGAGGGCGCTTGAGACGCTGGCCGAAAACTGGAACGAGCGCCAGCCAAGCGCCAAGAGGGCGGAAAAGAAAAAGCAGCCATCGTCGGACGGCCCGGCGGGGGAACTATTGGGCGACCTGGCCGCGCTGGTGACGAGGCACAGGAACAACGGCGTGTCGGCGCAGTGGCGCGTGAAGCAGATGAACCAGAGCTCCTTGGTCGTGGAGATTTCAGTCGACCTGCTGGAAAGCGCCATAGCGGAGAAGGCGGAGAGTTGATGGACGGCATCGTCGAAAAACCCGCACAGAGGGCGAAATATAAGGGCAATGGCGGCAAACTCGCGGGAAAGGCGCCGCTGGTCCCGCAGTGGCTGCTATGGGTCTGCTTTTTGATTTCCTTCTCCCTGCCGAATCTCGTCTTCTCCGGCCGTTACTGGTTCGACACGCTGCATATCATGAAGTGGGCCGTGACGATGGTCCCGATCGGCGTGCTGGCCTTGGCCGCCGGCGTGATCCTGGCGTCCCGCAAGCTGGAGCGGATCGATTTCATCCTCGACCCGTTCGGCGCGCTCTGGCTCGTGCTCGTCCTCTTTGTGACGGCCCAGCCGCTCTTCACCCCGATGACGAGCTATTCCACGTTCGGCAAGGAGTGGTTTTACTTCTCCTGCCTCTTCGCGGCCTATATGCTGGCGTACAACGCCTGCAAGGGCGGGACGCTGCTCCGCGCGCTCATGTGGGGCAGCAGCTTGAACGCGTCCGTGAACGTGCTCTTCGCCGAGATGCTGATGACGGGCGCGAACAAGGGTTTCGACTTTATACTCGACGTCCCGGGAAACTACATAGGGAACACGGCGCAGCAGGAGATGTTCGGCCTCTGGATGGCCATGGCGGCGCTGAACTGCATCTACCTCCACCTGCAATACGTCGGCCTGCGGAATGAGGGCGAGAGGTGGCTCGACCGTCCCCGCCTGCTCGCGCCAATGCTGGCCAACCTGTTTTTCCTTTCCGTGAACTCGTGGGGCCTCTGGAACTCAACGGCGCGCGGAGGCATCCTCTCCTTCGTAGTGGCGTTTGTAGTCCTCGTCGCGGCGCTTTGGCGCAGCGGTTACGTCCTGGCGCTCAAACGGTCGTACAAGGTCTTCGGCGTCGTGGTCGCCCTTCTGGCCGTGATCTTAGTCGGCGGCTCGCTCTTTGGGATAGGCCGCGGCAGCACGCTCGTCACGAAGATGATGGACATGGTCAGAAACCCCACCTCTATAGGGAACAGGATAAGCATCTGGAAGACGAGCTTCGAGGTATTCAAGATACGGCCTCTGACCGGGGTAGGCATCGGCCATTACAAGTGGCACTTCCTCGACGGGCAGAGGCGCTTCTATCGCTCCCACCCGGAACTCATCGACGACCTGGAGTACGAATGGCAGTTCACGTACTGGGCTCACAGCGAATACATTCAGTGGCTCTGCGAGACGGGCCTCGCCGGGGCGCTCCTGCTTGCCGCTATGGCAGTATGGTGGCTTTACTCCTTCCTCATGGCCCTGGCGAAGAAAAAGGAACTGCCGCCGGAAGCCATCTGGGGCTGCGCGATGCTCTTCTTGCTCTGGTTCGACGCGCTCTTCAGCAGGCCTTTCCACAGGATCGAAAACTCCGTCTGGATGGCCTTGGCCTTCGCTATTTCCAACAGGTCGCTCCTCCCGCAGCGCGTGAAGTGGACGGCAGTGGACAGCGCGTGGGTATACAGGGCGTTCGGCGTGTTCATAGCGGCGGTGTCCATCTGCGGCTTCGTATTTCTCGCCGGGGGGATGCGGGGGGACAAGCTGATATTCGAGTCGTTGGCCAGCCCAAGCACGTTCCGGGAGAAGGACGATCTGCTGAAACGCGCTGAAAAGTACCTGATGTCCAGGGACGACGCGCGTGAGCAGTACGGCTACCTCCTGGTGGAGGCGGGGATGACGCAGAAAGACAAAGAGGCGTTCCTCAAAGGCATGGAGCAGCTCTACATGGCATTTAACAGACGCCCCACGTCGAAACTGCTGTTCGAGGTCACCTACTACGCGCGGCAGATCGGGAACACGGGGCTTCTGGAGGTGCTGTCGACATATTTCAACCCCGGCATGGTGGAGGGGCTCACCGAGCTCGACAGCTCTGAAGAGGCCCTGGAATAGCCCGGATGTCCGAATGAAAAGGGCCTTCACGCTCGTAGAGGTAATCATCGTGGTAGGGATCGCCGGCTTGATCATGGCAGTCGGCTTGGCGCCGCTGGTATACTCCGTCAGGCTGATGTCCGAGGCCAGGGCGGCGTTCACGGCGGAGAGCAGGGAGCGCAACGCGATAAACGCCATAGCCCAGGGCGCCAGGGAACTCGTCTCTGGCGGCGTGTCGGGCCCGTTGCGGCTCATGCGCAACGACGCTCTGGGCAAGAGACAGGACTACCTCCTGCTCTGGACGCTCTTCCCGTCCTACGCGCGGCTGCCGATGGGTACGGTCGCATTCGGTGTGCCACAGGACAGCGTCCTCGGCGGTGACTACCCGAAAGGCCTTTACAGGTGGCTTCTGTCGGACGACAGG
The DNA here is from genome assembly GCA_031258255.1 of Synergistaceae bacterium. Taxonomy (GTDB): domain Bacteria; phylum Synergistota; class Synergistia; order Synergistales; family Synergistaceae; genus JAIRNC01. The sequence goes on along the minus strand of JAIRNC010000021.1, from coordinate 9,928 downwards.
CGGCCCGGGGTGATAAACGTAGATGAGTTCAAACCCGAAAACGGGCGACTGATCCTGGCAGGGGTAGAGAGCGTCGGCTTCGAGGCCTTGAGCGGGGGGGAGTGGCTGGACGAGTACACGGGGGACATGCCGCAGGCTCTAAGGGTCTTCCTCAAGTACGGCAAGGAGAGGGGCGAAGAGGAGAGGAACTATGACATCTGGCTGCCGAAAAGCTGAAGGCGGGTTCATCCTGGTCGCCGTCCTCATGCTGTCGGTCATCCTCCTGGGCGCTTCGACGAGTTTCGCGCTCTTTGCGAGGTCACAGATGCGCCGCGCCTCTGACGAGGAGTTCGCCCTCGTCTCAAGGACCTTGGCGGCTATCGCGGGCGGCGCTGTCTCAGAGTGGATAGCGAGCGACAGCAACGATTACGACTCTGCCAGGGAGTTCCTGTACGCGCCGGATTTCACGATAGCCCTGCCCTTCGACGAATGGGACGTGAGCATCAAGATAACGCCGCTGGACGCGCACATACCGATAAACGGCGTCTTCCTGCCGGACGGCGTCACGACGAGGGCGGAGTACGAATACCCGTGGACGGGGATATGGGATCGCTTCGGAGGCGGCAACACGGGCACCGTGACGCTCGACTTCCTCGACAGCGACATGGAAGCCAGGGCGGGGGGCAGGGAGGAGGACTACTTCGTGAACGGGAAGATAAGCGACCTGAGCGAGCTGCTGCACCTCCCTGAGATAACGGCAGACATGGTTTACGGCAGCTCCGCCGACAGCGTCTCCCTAGCCGATTATTTCACTGTCTATGGGGACGACAAGATCAACGTGAACTTCGCGCCCCGGCACGTGCTGGCGGTGCTGGACCAGGACGCGGGGCCGGACGTGGCTGACGCTATAATAACCTATCGGGAGGGCAACGACCTGAAAAGCGCGTCAGACCTGGCGAAGGTCCCTGGCTTCTCACCGGCGGCGGCTACGCGGCTGGGAGGCGTGATATCGGGCAAGAGCAGTTATTTTTCTGTCATGATCTGCGTGGGAGATGGCGCGAGGGAGCGTAATTTCACGGTGACGATGAGACGGGGGAGCGGCAGATGCCAAATACTCAACTGGAGAGAGTAGATATTCGGGATGAAAAATAACCAGTCGCACAAATTTGTCCTTTTTGACGACAGCCACGAAGCGCTGGCGCAGCCGGAGAACGCCGTCCTGCTTTACCCGTTCAGGAATATGACCGCGCACGCGTTCACCTTCCCGTTTTCCGGCATATCCAGGGTCAGGGACGCGCTCATGATACAGTTCAGGCCGCTTTTGGGCGAGGGGTCCGGCGGCGTGTCGCTCGTGCCCTTTTTCGTGAAGAGCGAGAGAAAGCTGTCGAGCGGCTGCGTGTTCACCCTCTTCGGCGGCGAAACCGAGGAGATAGGGGAGAGCGGGCGCTACGGGAATTACACCGTGTGGCCGGCCCCCCTCGTGGCGGCGGCAGAGGTCGGCGGCAACGGGGTGATCGTCTGGGCGGACGGCGATTTTATCACCACCGTCTGGCTGGACGGATGGGCGCCGGCGTACTATAAGACGGCGAGCGCCCAGGACAGCGACGTACAGGCCGAGAAGGGGGAGGCGCTGGCTTATGTCGCCTCCTGCGGGCGCGACGCACAGAACGTATTCGTGGCTGACGCGAAGGCCCTCTCTCGTCTTGACGTGCAGAGGATGGGGGGGGCTTCTATCGCAGGGTGTCCGGCCTACGGCCTCCTGGATCTCTCCAACAGGGGGACGAACCTCCTGGAACGCCGGGAGAAGCTAGTGGCTTCCCTCACAGTGGCTGGGCGTGCCGCCGTAGCGAGCGCCGCCGTCCTTTTGCTGCTGACGCTGGGCGTTTATCTGCACGACTCGAGGGTTTTGGCCGCTGGAAGGGCGTCATCCGCCGCCGCCTACGCCGCGGCGTTCGGCGAGGCGAGCGCCGGGTCGCCCCTCAGCTCGGCCGTCGCGAAGCTCCGGGCCGTTGGGGGCCCTGAATCTGACGTCTCCTTTAACGGCGTGATGAGGGGCATATCCTCCGCCTGGGAGAACTTCAGCGCATCGGACGACATCTCGATAGAGATACTGAGATACGGGGCTGACAACACCGACTTGACGGGCAAGGCCAAGAGCAACGAGTCCATCCAGCGTCTGCGCTCGTTCTTGGAGGACGAGGGCTTCGTCCCTGCCCGCGACAACATCCAGCAGATACCGGGAGGCTATCTGCGGTTCAACCTGACGATATCGAGAGGTGGCAAGTGATGGTCTCCATCGACGAGATAAGGGAGATGCCTGAGGCAAGGAGGGTGTTCCGCCTCTTTTTGGTCGCGCTCGTCCTCTGGGTTGCCCTCATCGCGCTCTTCTTGCGGGTGAGCGCGATGGAGGACGAAATAACGCTCAACCTGAGCAGCGCCGACCAGGTGATAAACGCCGCGATGGTCTACAGGTCATACCCGGACGCGCAGCAGGCGCCGGCGCCCCAGTCCGGGGCGGATTCGCTGGCGGCGGTCTCCGATGTGGCGGAGGCGCTCGAATTGAGGGGCAGGATGTCGCAGCTCCAGGCAAACGCGTCAGGGGTGCAGCTACAGTTGGATCGCCTTTACGGCAAGGAGATGGGCGATTTCCTTGACGCCATCGAAAAAAAGGGGCTCCGCGTGAGGACGGCCGAGGTGAAGACGCTCTCCACCAAGGAAGGGCTGGTACTCAACGCGAGCTTCCTGTTGGAGTGAGCGCGATGAAGATTTTAAGGGTCATGCTCTCAGCCCTCCTCACCGTCGCGGCCTTCCTCGTGGGCGCGTGGTTTTTCGCGCCCTGGGAGGAGGGCGGGCGTTACGCCTGGGGCAAGGCTAGGCTGGCCGCCGCTGAAAAAGGGTGGTACGTCTCCTATAGCGGCTTTGAGCCCAGCGGGGTGATATTTCCCGAGTACAGGATAAGGAGCCTTGACATCGAGGGCAAGCTCCTGAAGACGACCCTCAAGGATGTCAAGGTCAGGTTTCTGCCGCTGTCAAGCGCCCTCTCCGGCGCTCCCGTCTGCTACGTGGAGTTCTCGGGCGGCGCTACGTCGCTTTGCGTGATGGAAAACGTCTTGGAGGATATATTCAGCCACGACGGCGGGAGGCTCTGGCTCTCCCTTTCAGGGAAGGGCGTCAAAGTCACGGGCGCGTCTGTCGGCGGCGACCTGCAGGTGACAGGGGATCTCGGCTACGACGCTGGAAAACGGGCGTTCACCGAGAACAGCTTGCTGATAAAGGTGCCGGAAAACATCGACGTCATGTTGAAGGGCGTCGGGTCGCAGTACGCCGGCAGATATCTGGAATCAGCCGGCCCTGGCGAGTGGAGGGTCAAAGAGAATGCGATATCGAATTGACGCCGCGGCGAAATTGAAGGATTTCCTCCAGAGGCACCGAGACTCCATGATTTCGCAGGGAGGCCGCAAGCGCCCTGTCGTGGGCCTCATAGCGCGTTTTGCTTTCTCGTCGTATACGTGCTTCATCCTAATCGGGCTGGTGACAGCCTATGTGTTCTGCTCCGCCCTGTCCGGGGTGATAGCCTCGAGGGCGACGGGCGAGCAGATAGCCCTGGCCGGGGCGCTGTCCCGCAGGCCGCCCAGCCCCTTCGTCTCCGGGGAGGCCATGCGGCAAGACGCTGAGATCAAGTTCGCCGCGTTTGGCGTAGCCGACGTGACGCCACTCTCGGCAGACAAGGAGGAGGTCGCGGAGGCAAAGCCCATAGACTCGTTCTCGCTGGTGGGCACGCTCCCCAGGGTCGGCGCGTGGATCAACGTCGACGGCGCCACGTCGCTCGTGCTCAGGACGCAGGAGTTCAACGGATACGTGCTGGAGAGCGTCGCCAGAGGGGACGTCATCTTCACGAGGGATGGCGAGAGCTTCCCGCTCTTCTTGAACCTCTCCGGCCCCAGGGGCGCCTCCTCCCCGACGCCGCCAACGCCACAGCCCCCGCCCAGGGCGAGCGAGCCGGCTGCGGGCGCGTCGATCGCCGCTGCTGAGTTCAACGGCAACGAGGGGACGCTGACGCGCGAGCTCCTGGACGACATCATAGCGAACCCAATGGAAATACTGAGGACCATCAGGCTCGTCCCGGAACCAGAGGGGATGAGGGTACAGCGTGTGCGCTCGGACAACCTGCTGGCGCAGCTCGGCATAAAGCAGGGCGACCTCCTCACGGGCATAAACGGCATCCCCATCAACAACGGCACGGACATGCTGAACGTGATGAAGTCGCTCTTGCAGGGCAACAGATTTGACCTGCAGATGTCACGGGGGCAGGAAAGCGGGATGCTCCGCTATTCCGTGCGATAGCATGAGGGGGTTCACGCTGGTAGAGGCTTTGATAGCGGTCCTGGTGCTGGGCCTGGTGGTCACCGCCTCGCTCAAGCTCGTCATGCTCTCCGAGCGCGGGCTGGCGCAGGTGCGGGTGAAGGAGGATCTGCTCGATGAGGCGAACAGGTATATGGTTGAGCTCGCCGTCGACCCGACGAACGATTTCGGGGTGAGCGGCGACGTGTCCTGGGAGGTCGAGGAGAGGAGCATGAACGAGCTTTTAGACAGCGCCCTCGTCCTGGAGGGGCTGAAGCTGTTCAGCGAGCAGTCGGTGTCTGTGGACATCGAGAAGCTGGTGGAGAGGGAGTACAGGTGGAGGGAGATGGAGCTCAAGAAGGGGGACGAGTCCATAAGGCTGTTCTTGCCCTTTTCCGAACTCGCCGCCGCGTCCGGCGACCTCACTGCTTCCGGTGACAGTCGCTCTGGCCAATAATCGCCGTGGAACCTATAATTTTTCATAGAGGAGTGGAATAAATGACAAGAAAAGGGGCCTTATCATATTTTCTCCTGGCGCTCGCGCTCGCCGCCGCCGTCTTCGTGACGCCGGCCCGCGCCGCCGAGACGGACGGCGGGAACGGTGAGAGCGAGCAGAACCTCATAGCGGCGGCACAGGCTATGCGGGCCTCGGGGAGGGTGCAGTTCAACTTCAAGGATCTTGAGATCATCCAGTTCATACGCTTCATGTCGGAGCTGCTGGGCGAGAACATCGTCGTGAACCCAGGCGTGAAGGGCGCCGTCTCCGTGGTCTCACCGAAGACGGTTTCCATCAGCGAGGCGCGGCAGGTGATGCTCTCCATACTTGAGATGAACGGGCTGTCCCTCCAGGGCATGGGCGGCTATTCGAAGGTGATGCCGATAAGCTCCGGCCCATCCACCAGGAACGAAGTCGTAAAGGGGCCTCAGAGCGTCACGCCCAGCGAGCAGATCGTCATACAGATAGTGCCCCTTGACTACGTGAAGGCGGGCTACGTCATAGAACCAGTCAGGTTAGGCACGCCTGGGGTAAACCTCGTCCCATTGGCTACCGGCTCCGGCGTCCTGCTCACGGGCAAGGCCGTGCTCTTGAACCGGGCGGCCAGCATCATAAGGGCCCTCGACGTCCCGGACGGCGTCCGGGCGATAAAGACGATCCCGCTCCAGTACACGTCCGCGAAGCTCGTGGAGGGGCACCTTAACGCCATCGGCAAGGACGTGGCTTCAAAGCTCGCGGGGCTGTTCGCGATAGGGGACGAGCGCAGCAGCCAGGTCATCCTGGTCGGCTCCAGGCAGTCCATCCGAGAGGCCGAGAGGATATTGGCGGAGTTGGACATCCCGGCCACCGTGGGCAACTTCCACGTCTACAAGCTCCAGAACGCGGACGCCAAGACCGTCTCGGAGCAACTGAGCCAGGTCCTCTCGGTAGCGGCGCGCCTCCAGCCGGATCAGCAGGGGACGTTCCCCTCCACGGTGGTGCCGGACCTGCCCACTAACAGCATAATCCTGACGGCCACCCAGGAGCAGTACTCGGCCATACGGGGGGTAATAGAGGAGCTGGACACGCAGCCCAAGCAGGTTCTGCTGCGGGGGCTCATCGCTGAGGTCAACCTCTCCAAGCTCAACAACGCCGGGATCGACTGGTCGGCATGGGGCGGGAACGCGGCTGACAACCTGCTGGTGGGCGGCAACGCACAGTTCGGCTCTCAGAGCGTCCCGGCGGAGTTCCTCCAGTGGTTCAGGGAGATGACCAAAAAGGAGGACACGTACTACGACGCCCACGGCAACCTCGTCACGACGAGCAGCACGCAGGGCATGGGGCTCGTCTACGCGTACATAAGGATGCTCAACACGTTCAACGCCATAAACATCCTCTCGATGCCGAGGCTCATGTGCACGGACAACCTCCCGAGCGTCCTCCAGGTGGGGCAGGTCATCCCGCAGCTCAGGGGTTCGACGTCGGACTTGAGCAACCCATCCGCCGTGCAGAGCAGCTACGAGTACAAGGACACGGGGCTCATCCTGAAGGTAACCCCGCACATCCGCAGCGGCAACCTCGTGGCGCTCGACATAGAGCAGACCATCGAGGAGCTGGTCTCGACCACGGGCCAGCAGACCCCCACCACGTCGAAGCGGCTCATCCAGACGAACGTGCAGGTGGGGAACAACGACACGATAATCCTGGGAGGGCTGATCAGGGAGGTCGAGAGGACCCTCAAAAACAGGGTGCCGGGAATCTCCTATATCCCGCTGGTCGGAAACCTGTTCACGTCGTCCACGAGGGAGCGCGAGAAGGTCGATCTCATGGTCTTCCTCACGCCGAGCATCATCGAGACGCCAAGACAGGCGTCGGAAGCCACGTTCGACGTGACGGTCGGGCAGCCCGCGTTGAGCGAGGGCGAGCTTAAGACGCTCATAAAAAATTACGAGGAGTTCCAGAAGTCGAACAAGCAGGAGGGCGTGAGCCAAGGGTCCATGCGGCTGTCCAGCGGGGATATTTTCCCGCCCAGGGCTCAGGACGGCCCGGAAGCCGACGCCAGTCAGCCGGACGGCCAGCAATCAGAGGGTCGATGAGCGGGATGACGCCAGCGCCTAAAAAACTGCCCTCGTCCGAACACGTGCTGGAGCTAATCCCCAAGGGCGTGAGCATCGACGCGCTCCGTGAGAAGGGCATAATCCCCATCGACCTGCGGGGTTCCTGCATGGTCGTAGCCGCGTCGGGCGCGTCGGCGACGCTGGACGCCCAAATACTCGCCATGGGCGCCGGGAAGATAGCCCAGGTGGCAATATACCCGGAGGCCGAGATATCGGCCGTCATCAGGAACCTATACGACCTAAAGAGCAGGGTGGGCGCGGAGACGCTGGACGCGATAGAGTCAGTGGATGACCTCTCCCAGCTCGCGCGCCAGGAGGTCTTGAGCGACACGGTGGACGCGCCCGTCATAAAGCTGGTGAACGGCATACTGCTGGAAGCCATACGCGAGAGGTCCACCGACATCCACCTGGAGCCGTTCGAGGACAAGCTGCTCGTGCGATACAGGATAGACGGTGTGCTCCACGACAAGTACGAGCTCACGAAGGGGCATCAGTCGCCGGTGACGAGCCGCGTCAAGGTCATGGCCAAGATGGACATAGCCGAGCGCTTCGTCCCCCAGGACGGCAGGATCGGCATCACGCTGGGCGACCGGGCCGTCGACATACGCGTGAGCTCGCTCCCTACTCAGCACGGGGAGCGGATGGTCATGCGCATCCTTGACAAGGCCAGGGGGCTTTTGACGCTGGAGGATCTCGGCATGGCGCCGAAGGAGAAGGAGAGGCTGGACTCTCTCATACGCAACCCCCACGGCATGATCCTGCTGACCGGCCCCACCGGCTCTGGGAAGAGCACCTCGCTGTACGCCATCATCCAGGCCCTGGCGCGCCCGGAGGTCAACATAATCACGGTCGAGGATCCCATAGAGTACGACGTCCCCGGCATTGGGCAGGTGCAGGTCAACGAGAAGGCCGGCGTCACGTTCGCAAGCGCGCTGCGCTCGATCCTGCGGCAGGACCCGGACATTATAATGATAGGGGAGATGCGCGACTTCGACACGGCCCACATCGGCGTCCAGTCCTCCCTGACCGGGCACCTCGTCCTCTCCACGCTCCACACGAACGACTCGGTGAGCGCCGTGTCACGCCTCGTCGATATGGGCATAGAGCCGTACCTCATCGCGGGCTCCCTCTTAGGCGTCGTCGCCCAGCGGCTCGTCCGGAGGGTCTGCCCGAAATGCCGCAAGGAGTTCCCCGCGCCGGCCGCCATGAAGAAGTACGGCCTCTCTCGCGTCTACAGGGGCGAGGGATGCGGCTTCTGCGGCGATACGGGATACAGGGGGCGGTTCGGCCTCTACGAGCAGTTCGACGTCACGTTCGAGATAGCCGAGGCGATATCGTCGGGCGAGAGCACGGCCGCGCTGAAGAACATGGCGAAGAAGAACGGTATGCGCACCCTGCTGGATCTGGGCGTGGAGAACGTCGCGTCGGGAGAGACGACGCCAGAAGAGATGATCCGCGTCGTGGGGGAGGCGTAGATGCCCCTTTTCAAGGTAAAGGGCTACGACGCCAAGGGCGTCATGAAGACGCTCCGCAGGGATGCCGCCACGGAGGAGGAATTGCTGCGGGCCATGCAGCTCGAAGGTTTCGTCCCCGTTTCGGTGAAGGCAGATGAAAAAAAGGCGGGCGCTAAGAGGGCGAAGCAACTGAGCCTCGACAGCCAGAACCTCTTCTGCACGATGCTCTCTGCCTTTCTCCGCAGCGGGCTATCCATAACCGAGGTGCTCGGCCTGCTGCACCGCCAGACTCGCGACAAGTCGCTGAAGGAGATTTTTTCGGAACTGTCCGCCTCTGTGGAATCGGGCAGGTCGCTGGCGCAGTCGATGAGGGCAGCGGGCGTGTTCAGGCAGTCGATCGTCGGGATGGTTGAGGCGGGCGAGCGCTCTTCGTCGCTGCCGGACGTCCTTGAGAAGGCGTCGTCCCTCCTCCAGGGCGAGATAACGCTCCGTCGCAGGCTCCAGTCCGCGCTCATCTACCCTCTGCTCATGATGGCCGTGGGGGCGTTCGTGGTCATTTTCCTGCTCACTTACGTCGTGCCGCAGCTCACGAGCATCGTCACCGACGCCGGGGGGACGCTGCCGCTCGTCACGCGGATGCTCCTTTGGGTTTCATCCGCCGTCAAGGTAGGCATTTTGCCCGTCATCCTGATATCGTGCCTCTCCTACAGGCATTTCAAAAAACGGGGGAAGAGCCTATCGTTGCCGCTGTTTAAGGACATACGCGACAACCTTTCTGTCTCCCTGATCTTCTCGCAGCTCGCCACGCTCATCAAGGCCGGCGTGCCCCTCGTCCAGGCCCTTGAGATGTCCGCGCCGATGGACAGGGCCGGGCGCTTGCCGTTTCTGGCCGAAGAGGTGCGGAAGGGCTACCGTTTTTCACAGAGCCTCGAAAGGCAGGGCACGTTCCCCGAGGACGTAATCGCGATAGTCCGCATAGGCGAGGTGGGCGGGAACCTCCCGGACTGCCTCGAAAGGATAGCCAAGAACTCGTGGGAGTTCGCCCAGAACTCCATGCAAAAGTGGTCGACGCTGGCGGAGCCGCTCATCATCATAGTGATGGGCGCCATGGTAGGCTTTGTCGTGCTGGCGGTGCTCCTGCCGATATTCAACCTGTCAGACCTGGCTAGGTAAGGGAACCTGTGGCATTCATAACTACTAATGAAAGTCAGACGAACACGACTAAAGGCGGGCGGCATTGTCTTGCCCGCCTTTTTTTCGTCCTAGATATTCTATACCATCAGTCACCTCAGTGAAAGTATAGAACCTTCATCCAAACCGGTTATGTCAGCGATGTCGCTAATAGGCATTCTGCGGGCTAGCATTGAGCGGGCTACCTCAAAAGCCTTTTCTGCTTTGCCTTCCTCCATGCCTTCCATCCTGGCTTCCTCTTTGTCGATTTCAGCCACGTACTGCTCAAGCGATATAGTCTGCATTTTGTACTCCTCCTTAACTTCCTGGCTTATTTCAGGATCGTCCAGCCTGAATATCCTGCCCGCAAACTCAAGGATGAATTTTTTCTG
>JAIRNC010000111.1 GCA_031258255.1 Synergistaceae bacterium | reverse complement strand
ATTTTCGGTCATATCATGGAACGGAGGTCAACTTCAAGTATAATATCTATAGCGTGATGGAAGCGAACGGGGAAGAATTGAAAGAGGACAAGCGAATCTTCGCCCTTCCGGTACTGGCGGCTAAAAGAATGCTGGAAGCCGGCGGGCAAGCGGAAAAGCGTGGAAAATACTCTTTGGAACTTCTTGAACTGATAGAAGCACGAAATTTAAGCAGTGAAAAAACGTGGTCGCTAAAAAGGTTTGTGTATCGCATATTGCAGATAGGCAAAGAAGATATTGATCCCAAGGTGAGGGAGGCATGGAAGATGCAATTCAGGCCGATAAGTGAAGTCGTGAAGGATATGCATATACGCGACGCGAGAGAAGAGGGAATGGAAGCGGGCATGGAAAAAGGCAGAGAAGAAGGAAAGTTTGAGGTTGCTCGCCTGATGCTTGCCCGTAAAATGTCTGTCAGCGACATCATCGACATAACCGGGCTAAACGAGAAAGACATTCTCTCACTCTAAAAACGGATTGACTTCCCGTTGCGCCGTTCTCCTACCTCTCCAGTCCTCTTGCAGAAGTGCTTTCTGCGACGGGACGAAGAAACGGCGGGCGGCAAAGAGAGCAAAACGCCGCCTGCCAATGTTCACATAAAGCTGCCCCCTTCATAATCACGAATGCCGCAAATCCGTTCTGCAAGCGGGCCGGCCGCACTCGTAAGATTGAAGTAGAATTTACTTCCTTGTCAGAATACAACAGACTACGACTTCTCCACGCTCGTCAAAGACTTTGTAGAGCATTATGTAGTTCTTGACTACGGCACGGCGGAAGCCTTCCGCTCTGAGGCGCGAATCAAGGGACAATTCGCAAATGCGCGGGTTTGCACGAATCATGTCATACATTTCCTCAATTTTATCGAGGAATGCAGTAGCCGCTGCGGGCGCGGTAAGCTCAACGGCAATATATCGAACGATTTCGTCCAAGTCGGCGTCGGCAAGCTCTGTTACGGTGAGCTTATACACCGTAACGTTCTCGTATGCCGCGCATACTTTCACCTGCGTCAATAGTTCTGCTTTCGGCGATCTGCGCTTCGGCGGCTGCAAGCCCAACATATACTTCGTTGAGATACATCGCCCGATGAAATACTTCCATGCTCATGACAACCATATCGCCGTAGCCGTTCTTCGTAACAAAGATCGGTTCTTTCGCGTCGTGGCACATTTGAGAGATTGCAGTCGTGTTCTTCAAGTCGCGAATAGGTATAATCTGTGGCATAATAACACCCCCTTTGATGGCTTTATTATACCACAATTCGTGACGGCCATTCTTTTACGCGTCACTTCAAGCTGTTAAATGATGATTTAGCTTTGTGTTCACCCTGCAATCCCGGGAAAATATATCGAGGAAATAGCATAAAGCATTGAGGACTGTGTGATTGAAGGTCATAAATATACTCTTTACACCCCTCCTCCACCGTGCCCGATGTCGAATTTGTCATAATCGATATCGTGCAGGAACATGTTGATGCGGCAGAGGTTATAGGTCGTGATATTGATTTCCTGCCCGAAAAATCCGCGTCTTACGTTATTACGTCCGAGAATCTTCGCAAATTTGAGCAGGAGCGAGCCGGAACCGCAAGCAGGGTCGTATACCTTGTTGACTTCTGTTTTCCCGACAAGCGCTATCTGCGTCAACAGTTCAGAAACTTCCTGTGGAGTGTAGTATTCACCGCCGCTTTTCCCGGCGTTGGAGGCGTACATACCCATCAGATATTCGTAAGCATCGCCAAAAGCGTCGATCGTGTTGTCCTTGTAATCGCCGAGCTTCATATCACCCACGCCGTTCATCAGCTTGACGAGCTTTTCATTGCGTTTTGCGACCGTGCCACCGAGCTTGTTGCTGTTTACGTCAATATCGTCAAACAGTCCTTTGAAATTGTCTTCACTGACCGTTCCCTGTGCGGATGATTCGATGTTGTTGAAAATCCGTTCTAGTGTTTCGTTCAGGTTTTCATCGTTCGGGGCACGTCGGCGCATGTTCTCGAAAAGTTCGCTTGGTGGAATAAAAAAACCCTTTGTGTCAATTAATTCAGCGCGGGCTTCTTCTGTATCGCTGTCTGACATTTTTGCAAACTCGAAATCAGCGTTGCCCGCTTCCCATTCTCCGGCATTAATATAGGCTGTAATGTTCTCCGATATATAGCGGTAGAACAGCATACCGAGAACGTATTGCTTGAAATCCCAACCATCCACGCTTCCGCGCAAGTCGTTGGCTATTGTCCATATCGCGCGGTGCAGTTCGGTGCGTTCCTGTTCCTTGCGGTTGTTCATATGTTCGCTTGCTCCTTAAACTCAGTTTAGCAGTTGTTTTCGGTTTTTTTGTTTAACAACTTTTGCCATGCCATCTATACCGAACTGTTTTGGGGTTTTGGATTCGAACACCCTGTAAAACACATTGAGATGATGATTGATTTTATACTTTCTTTCCTGTGGGGTGAACTTCAAGATACAAGCCATGCTCGTCCTTCATCCAGTATGGTTTAGGGTTCGGATCCGAGTTTTTGACAGGGTTCAGTTTCGCGTTTTTAATCGCGAGTTCGCTCAGAGACATTATTCATCGCCACCGTATAGATTTTCTTTACGGTTCTCATTCTATACGGTAATCTATACGGTGGCCAATCCACTTTAAGGCCATTTACATCAATTTAGCCGCTCGCTAAAAAGCCCTGAATCCTTGTTGTAACTGGATTCAGGGCTACCGTTAACTTGGCTTGAATTTAATTCTGGCGGTGAGGCAGGGATTCGAACCCTGGAGGGCGATTTTAGTCACCCTACTCGCTTAGCAGGCGAGTGCCTTCAGCCTCTCGGCCACCTCACCAGACGGGTGCTATTCTATTTCGAGGTGTCCTCGCTGTCAAGCCTGAACTGGCTTTTCAGGCTACGAAGCCTCGTGCGGGACTCACTCTGCCCCAGCTGAGTTTACCTCATCCGGGCTTGTCGCTGCATCTTCAGCTATTTCGGGTGCCGCGTCGTCGGGAATCGCGGGCGCTGAGACCTCCGGTCTGCTGAAGATGGTGTCATCCAGTATCTCTACGTTGGCCTTGCTCCTCAGGTCCTGCAAGAAATTTGCCTGTAAGCCCTGACGCTTCTGGCCTAAAACCATCTGCTCTATGTCGGCGCTCACCTCGTCGTAGGCCGAGGTTCTGGCCGCCTCCTTCGAGCGCTTCACGGCGACTAAGAAATCGCCGTCGGCGATCTTTATCACGTCAGTGACTTTGTTTATTGGCAGGTCTTTGAGAGGCTCGAGCGGCCCGGTCAGCTGACTGAGCGGGGCCAGAATCGGAGACGCGTATGGCGAGTAGTCGAGCACGTCTGCCGACGCGGCCTCCATGACGCCATCCCACGCCTTGCCGCTCGCTACCTCAGCCCTCGCGGCCTTTGCGGACTCCTCCGTCGTGAAGTGGGCGACGTTTACGTTGAAACCCTCCGGGCGCTGGAACGCGAATGCTGCCTTCATCGTATCGTAGAACGCGCGCTTCTCCTGCTCGTCTGCCGACGCGGGGGCGACTACTTCATCAAATACCTTCTGGCGCAGGATCTGCTCCTCTATGCTGCTTTTGAGTTTGCGCTCGTCAAGGCCTGCCGCCTGCATCTGCTGGAGGAAAAGCTCCCTGGTCGGGAAAGAGCTCTCTATGTCGCCGAAAGCCGCGTCTATCTCGTCCTTGGTGGCCGTTATCTTGCGTGATTTTACCTCCTGATCGAGCTTCTTTACGATGGCGAGCTGATCTAGGACGTTGGAGCGGATGGACGGCAAGTCAGCCGACGTGACGCTCTCGCTCATGCCCATGCTCTGGATCATCCGGCCAGCTTCTTGCTCTATCTCCGACCGCATCACACGGTCGCCGTCGATCCTGGCAACGATGTAATCGCTGGTTCCGTCGCCGCGTCCGCCAGTGTACATCCCATAACCGGCAAAACACGAGACCACAAACAGGATAACGATGATCAACATTATCCATCTGACATTTTTCCTAAAATATTGCATCATATTGGCAATCGTCCCCCTCATAGGCGCTTTAAAAGCTGTCGCTGCGTCCGAAACAGCCACCCCATCCCGGCCCGGTCATTCTATACCAGAATTCCCGGTTCATAGCTAACTCAAACCGACAACCGCAACCGAGTGATGATACTATGATTCCTGCTCGATGTCAAAAAAAGTGTGTCGTTTATGTTGTTCGCTAATAGTTTAAACCCACGCCCCCTGGAGCATCAAATAGGTCTTGAGTCACGGCACTGGGAGCTATGACCGTCACTCCTTGCTGAAACATAGCTCGTACTTGTCCGAATCCTCTGGCTTCGGGCTGGTGACGAGGCTCACGTGGTCGCCGGACACGATTGAGCCCTCCAGCAACATGTCCGCCAGCTTGTCCTCGACCATTCTCTGGATCGTCCTCCGGAGCGGTCGCGCCCCGTACTTGGGGTCGAAGCCCTCGTCCAGGAGGAGCTGGCATGCGCCATCGTTTATGGAGAGGTCGACGTCCTGGGCTGCGGCGCGCCTCACGACGTCCTTGAGCATGAACTCCGTTATCTGGAGCAGCTCGCCCTTGTCCAGCGGCTTGAACACGACGATGTCGTCGATGCGGTTCAAAAACTCCGGGCGGAACGTCTTCTTTATAGCCTCCATGATGCTGGACTTCATGCGCTTCCAGTCCTGCTCCGCCCTGTCCGCGTCTGCCGCGTCCAGCCCGAAGCCTAGTGACTGGCCCTTGATGATGTTCTCCGCCCCGACGTTGCTGGTCATGATTATGACGGCGTTACGAAAATCGACCTTGTGTCCCTGCCCGTCCGTCACATGACCGTCCTCAAGTATCTGCAGGAGCAGGTTGAAGATGTCGGGGTGGGCTTTTTCTATCTCGTCGAAGAGGACCACCGAATACGGCTTGCGCCGGACCATCTCCGTCATCTTGCCGCCGCTTTCGTAGCCTACGTAGCCAGGGGGCGCGCCTATGAGCTTCGCCACCTCGTGGCGCTCCATGTACTCGCTCATGTCGAAGCGCAGCATGGCGTCCTCATTGCCGAAGAGGAATTCCGCCAGGCTGCGGGCCAGCTCCGTCTTCCCGACGCCGGTGGGGCCAAGGAAGAGGAAGCCGCCGACGGGGCGCTTCGCGTCCTTCATGCCGCTTCGCGCCCTGCGGATCGCGCGGGAGACGACGCCGATGGCCTCGTCCTGCCCGATCATGCGCTTGTGGATCTCCTCCTCCATCCGCCGGAGCCTGAGCATCTCCTCCTCCGTCATCTGGACGACCGGGATCCCAGTCCACTCGGCCACGACGTTGGCTATGTCGTTCATCCCGACCTCCGGGATCAACAGGCTGCGGGCGTGCTGCCAGCCCTTGCGGTATTCGTCGAGCTGCTCGTTCATCATTCGCTCGTCGTCGCGAAGGCTGGCCGCCCTCTCGAACTCCTGAGCCACGACGACGGCTTCCTTCTCTTTGCGGAGCTCGGCTAAGGCGCGCTCCATCTCCTTAAGCTCCTCAGGGGACTCCATCGTGTCGAGCCGTACTCGCGCCGCCGCTTCGTCTATGAGGTCTATGGCCTTGTCCGGGAGGAAGCGGCCCGAGATGTAACGGCTGGAAAGCCGCGCCGCCGCGGCGAGCGCCTCCTCGGTGTACTTGACCTTGTGGTGAGCCTCGTAGTGTTCCCGCAGGCCCTGCAATATCAGCACCGTGTTCTCCTCCGACGGCTCGTCGACGATCACCGGCTGGAACCGGCGTTCGAGCGCGCTGTCCTTCTCAATGTACTTCCGGAACTCGTCCATCGTGGTGGCGCCGATCACCTGTATGTCGCCGCGCGCCAGGCTCGGTTTCAGGATATTGGCCGCGTCCACCGCCCCCTCAGCGCCGCCGGCGCCGATTATGGTGTGTATCTCGTCGATGAACAGCACCACGTTTTTAGAGTCCTTGAGTTCCTTCAAGATCCTGCGCATCCTCTCCTCGAACTCGCCCCTGTACTTCGTCCCCGCTATGAGGTTCGCGACGTTGAGCTGGACGATCCGCCTGTCCTTGAGCATCTCCGGGATCTCGCCGCTGGATATCTTGCGGGCGAGCCCCTCGACCACGGCGGTCTTGCCGACGCCGGGGCTGCCTATCAGGACGGGGTTGTTCTTCGTCCTGCGGGTCAGGATCTGAGAGATCCTGGCGATCTCCCTGTCCCGCCCTATCACAGGGTCGAGGGACCCTTTGACGGCCAGCTCGGAGAGGTCCGTGCAGAGCTGGTTCAGCGTCGGCGTCTTCGAGGAATCTGTCTTTCGTGAATTGTCGGTCTGAGCGCCGTGCGTCATCCCCGCGAACTGCATCTCGCTAGAACCGGAGGATATGCCCTGTATGTCCTTGCGCATCCGCGATATGTTCATTCCGAAGTTCGTCAGTATCTGCGCTGCCAGCCCTTCCCCTTCGGAGACGAGGCCCAGGAGTATGTGCTCTGCCCCGACGTAGTTCATGCCCATGCTGCGGGCCTCCCTCATGGAGATGTCCAGCACCCTCTTGCCCCTCGGCGAGAGCGGCAGGTCGACCACCTTTTCCTTCGGGCGACCCTTCTCGACTAAGGCGTCCACCTGGTTCCTTATGTCCGCGGCGGACAGCCCGTAAGCGTCAAAAATCTGCGCACAGACCGGATCCACGTCTCCCAGTATCCCTAGCAGCAGATGCTCCGTCCCTATCACGTCGTGACCGAGCCGCAGGGCTTCCTTGTGGGCCATCTGGACTACTTTTTTCCCTTTTTCGTTAAAAAATTGCCACATACGCTACAACTCCTTATCCCGGACCGTTTATAAAGAGGTCGGAGAAAGCTTTTTCTCCATAAACTGCCTGAATCTCGCGGCCCGTACCCTCTCTTCCTCGTAGCGCTCCCTTATTATCCCACGCGCGGATTGGGCGAGGTGATACCTTTGAACGCCAAGCACCATTTTCTTCCATTCGCTATTGTATATATGCGGCAATATGCCAATATCGGAACCGAGTTTCACCAAGGAGAGCAGGCTGACTGACTCCCCGTAGGACAGCTTCCTGGCATGGCGGAGAAGGCCCCACGCCCTCCATAGCCTGTCGTCTGTGTTGGTGTCCAACGACGCCCTTGTCTTATGCCTCGCGAAGAGTTCTTTCGACGCAAGGGACTGCGCGGCCTCTGACACCGCGTCCGCAATCTCGCACCCCGTAACGGAGAGAGTGACCCTGTTCGTGAGCAGGAAGAGGCTGCCACACTCCTCGTTCTTGTCCGAACGCAGCCTGTGCAGCGACATTTTTTTCCAGTCTCTGGCAAACGAGTCGCACACCTTCGGCATCTCAGCCAGCACGTCCAGCGCCGGGAGGTGGAGGAGGGCAAAGGCCTTCATCCCTGTCCCGACGTTGCCTGGGTTGGCGGTGAGATGCCCGAGCGCTGAATCATGAGTAAATTTCAAATCCAAAGAGTCGACCATCGACTCAGCCCTGCTCTGTAGCTCGCTCAGGTCAAGCCCCGGCCCAGTGAGCGACAGCGATATGTGATCCTCCTCGTTTATCATGCAGGAGACGGCGCCCTCCCCGTCGAGCAGCAGGAAACGCCCCGGGCCGCCCCGCGCCAAAACAGGCGTCATCATCCTCGACTCCAGGAGTAGGTTCCGTGACACGCCGTCAAGGTTGTCCACCATGCGGAAATCCAGGCACTCCCATCCGTCGCTGCGCCCGATGGCGCCGAGCGCGACAGCCGCAAGGTCATATAGCTCTGACTTCTCGCACCTGCCAGGGAACGAGAAGCCGTCGATGTTCCGTCTTACCCTGAGGCCGCTCATCACGGTTATCGAATCGGCCCCGTCCTCCATGTCGTGGGCATCGACCCACGCCGGGACTACCTTGGCGAAGGGGTCAGCGGTCGCCATCGTTTTTCCCTCTCTCGCAGAGGAGCGGCGTCAAGATGTTTTTCAGCTCGGCAGCCCTCTCGTACTCTTCCCTTGAGACAGCGTCCTCAATCTCGTGCCGCAGCCTTTCTATGTTGGTCTCGCGCTCTGCCCTCGCGCGAGGGCCTTCCTCTGTCTCGGCGACGTCGCTTATGACGCCAAGGCCGGCGAACGCCTCGGAACTGACCCAGTGGCTTTCAGCGCCCTGTTCGCCCTGGAAACGCGCCCCGAGAGGGACGCGGAACGCCTCATAGCAGGCAGGGCATCCCAGGAGCCCCGTCTTCCGAAAAACGGCGTATTTTGTACCGCATGAGGCGCAGACGAGGGAGTCATACGAACTCTCGCGCTTTTCGAGACGCATCCTCTTTGCCATTCTCTGTTCCGTCAAATCTGGGCTGCCAAGTGAAAAGGATATCGTTATGCTCGGCATGTCCGGGGATATGAAACCAAGCTCCTCGGCGCAGGCACGGCACAGGCTGATGTTGTGGACATCGCCGTCCACAATTTGTTTGATGAGTACCTCGGCCTCTCGTTTACCGCAATTGCTGCAAAGCATCTACATCATCCCCTCACGACATCGCGAGGCTAACGAGTATCTTCTTGAGCAACTCAGCGCGCATGGTATCGCGCTTGTACGGGGGCAAGTCGAACAGCACCCGCCCCTGCTCGTCCTGGTTGCGGAGGCTTACCTCCACCAACAGGCGTTCCCTGGCGGTTATGGCCTCCCGCTCCTGGAGGCTCGCCATCAGCCGCCTGGCGTCCTGCTCCGAGATAGCGCTGCCCACTAGCTCCTCCAGATGCTCCGCGTATTCGTCGCAGTCACCGAACCGGAGCTGCATGATACGGATAAAACCGTGCCCGCCGCGCTGGCTTTGTATCAGAAAACCCTGTTCCGGCGAAAAACGGCTGCGCAGGACATAATTTATCTGGCTCGGGACGCACCCGAATTTCTCAGCGAGGTCCTTCCGCCTCAGCACGATCTCGCTTTTGTCCGAATCGTCGAACAGAGTCACCAGGTAATCACCTATAGACTTGGTAAGGCTCGACATACGCGCCACTCCTATCTGATATTCATACGGCGATTATATGTCATAGTCAACAAAAGTCAAGGTTTTTCCCCTTAATAATGTGCCATCCGACGAGTCAGCCCAAGCGACATTTTGCAGTTTTCAAAGACAGACGCTGTAAGGGCCTGACTCTTTACCCTTTAGGCCGCTCTTAACTGGCCAGCCTCAGCGCAGAAAAAACCTGCTTACCTTGTTCTCGGTCCCGGATATCACCCTCTTTATGTTGTCCCTGTGCCGCCATATCGTGAGCGCCGCCAGGAAGAGGCCGGAGAGATAATATGCCCTGTCCATCATAAAGAGCGGCATGAGGAGCGCCGCCGCGAGCAGCGAGACCATGGACGCGAGCGAAACGATGCGCGTGGCTTCGCGTATGGCAACCCACAGGAGGCCGCCAATGATGACAGGAAGAGGGTTCCAAAAATCGTAGAAGGCAAAGACGCCGAATGTCGTAGCGACCCCCTTGCCGCCCTTGAACTTGAGCCAGACTGGGTAATCGTGGCCCAGCACGCCCGCTATCCCGATCATGGAGAGCAAGGCAGGAGAGCCCTGGCCCGCCAGCATAGCCATCAACACCGCGACGCCGCCCTTCAGCATGTCGATTACGGCGGTGAGCACTGCCCACCGTTTGCCCAGTACGCGACCTACGTTCGTGGCGCCGATATTCCCCGACCCGAAATTCCTGATGTCCTCCCCCCTCATGAGCTTGACCAGGATAAACCCGGTCGGGCAGGATCCCATCAGGTATCCTAGCAGAAGCCACGCCAAGGCCGGGACTAAACCAACGCTTTCCATCGAAACCCCTCCAAAAAACCGCCGTTTGACGCCAATTTCAGTCAACTGACCGCAAACCAAGCCGCACTTCGTCTGCCGCCTATTATAAGCCCATTTCGGGAACCAGCCGCAAGGGGCGTCCCTGCGTTAAATACGTATTAATAAGCCCTTCCCTCAGCATCCCCTTTACTGGGTCGTGATCGCACCGGTGACGGATCCCATTATCACGCAAAACGCCTCGGCCTTGACGCTAGTGCCTACGGGCAGCGCGCCGAGGTTAAACGTGTCGGACTGGGCTTCGCCAGACGTCTGCGACGTGTACTCCTTCTGAGCTGCGATTTTGTCGTTGACGTACACGATGATCTTGTTGACGTAGTGCTTTTGCGGGTCGTTTACGGAATGGGCCACGGTGACCGTCAAGCGCCCGCCGGGATCCCACGACAGCGATATCTCCTTTGGCGGGTGAGCGGACGCGATGCCTGACGCGAACACAAGGTAAAAAAGGGCCAAAGCTAGCGACATTTTAAAATTTTTCATCAGAGACGAACCTCCCCCGGATGGCTTGAGCATCGCCACCCCAAATATTATCTACGAAAGCAGTGAAATTTACATTGTCAACTATGACAACAAGTAAAAACCCGCATTATGAACCCGCTACCGGATGTTTTTCAGGAGTGACCAAACCACGGCCGGAGATCTTCACCACCCAGTCGGTAATCTTGTACCCATGATCCGTCAGCTTGTATATCCTGATCTCAATGGCCGGGCTCATGGTCTGGAATTGATGGCTGTAAGTAAAGCGCTTCGCCCACATGGAGGAACTGCTCGCTTGGAAACCGATCAACTCCGAGTACATCTCGTCATCTTTATAGTCGCCATAGCACCTAAAGGATAGCGTCGGCTCTACATTGGCGTACATTTTAAGGGTCACGTCACGCCGGAGCGCTCTTGCGGCGTGCAGGTGGCCCTTGATCCACGAGACGGCCTCCAACACCTCGCGTTCGACGGCGCGCTCACGCGATTCGTCCAAAAAAACGGCGATTACCGGCGACGCGGCCAGGGTCACGCATCCGCACAATAGCGCGACGACCGAGCATGTCACGACGAGCTCGGCAAGGGTGAACGACCGCTTGGCTAACATGAGTTCAGCCTCCCCGCTTCCCGCAAGAGCCAGTCATAGAACTCGTTGCCCTTCCTGTAGATCTTGCCCTCGGAGTTGACGAACGCGTGCTTAGTCCAGCCGTCAGCTATGACGCTGCCCGTATCCAGGCAGAGCCTGTACTCGAAGAGTATGCTGTGCGGCTTGATCTGATCGACCGGGGCGCGGCAGTGCAGGGCTACTGTGTCATCGTAGCCCGCCGGGTACTTGAAGTTGCAATACGACTCCACCACGGGGAGGAAATACCCTTTGGCCTCCCATCCGCGGTACGATTTTCCGAAATGCCTGCAGTATTCGGTACGCGCGATCTCGAACCAGACAAAGTAGTTGCTGTTGTAAACTATGCCCATCTTATCTGTTTCGCTGTACCGGACCCTGATAGAGGATACTTGGATAAACTGCCCTTTGTTCGCTTCGTCAGTCATCATGCTCGCCTCTTCTTCTATAGGTCTCAGCGAAAGGCAGCCCAAAGGGGCTGTATTCAACCGCTGTATTCAACCCCCCGCGCCGTCCTTGCGCAAACGCCGCCCAGTAAGTATAATACAAAACCGTGCGGAGAGCTGGCCGAGTGGTCGAAGGCGGTTGACTTGAAATCAATTGTGGGGCAACCCACCGCGGGTTCGAATCCTGCGCTCTCCGCCATCACATAGAGGCCCAAGGGGGAGCAAAGCAACATAAATCCAGTCAGAGCCTCAGTCCACCACCGACATACTACCATTGATGCAAAGGCTTAGCAACGCGGGGAAGTATGAGACCAGGGCTGCGGCGATGACAACGGGCGCGGGTTTGGCGGCAATACAGGGGATTGCCGAGTAGAGGCGTTGGGCGCGACGCCTCTGCAACTTAGCCAGCCGCGCGGCTGCCGGGCTTTATGACTGGGACGCCGTCGCGGCAGAGGGGGCATTCCTTTGCGTCCCAGGATGAGACATCAACGGAGATAAGGGGGTGAAACGGCGCGCCGAACGCAGCGGTCCCGCCTGATCTGTCCACGATGGCGCCGACGCCAGCGACGACGCCCCCGGCCGCGCGGACGAGATCCGCCACCTCCTTGGCCGACCCTCCGGTGGTCACCACGTCCTCCACGACTAGCACCCGCTCGCCGGGCGTGACGGCAAACCCGCGCCGGAACGTCATGACGCCGTTCTCCCGCTCCGCGAATATGTTCCGCACCCCGAGGGCGCGGGCGACCTCGTAGGCCATGATGATCCCGCCGAGGGCGGGCCCCGCCACGGCTGAGATGCCTTCGCCGCGAAAGCGCCCCGCCAGGTCGCTGCAGAGCTCCGCGCTCTCCTGCGGGTGTTCGAAGAGCCGCGCGCACTGCATGTACTTGTCGCTGTGTCTGCCAGACGTGAGGCGGAAGTGCCCGCTTTGCAGGACGCCCAGCCTCTCCAGGATCATTGCCGCCTTTTTATCCGTGCCGCCCATAGAATACCCCTCCCATATATCCTAGCGCATGCCTGAGATCGTCTCTCATGCGGAGCGCCTCTTCCCTCGCCGCGCCAACGAAATCGCTTTCGCCTGACGCGTTTTTTTTGTAAGCGCATAGGATGCTGCGCGAGGCGTTCACCACCGCGCCGCCCCCATTGTCGTCGAAGCACCCCGCGAGGCCGGCTGCGGAAGCGCCCTGCGCGCCGTACCCCGGGAGGAGGAAGAACGTGTGGGGCATCCTACGGCGGAGTGCCGCGCCCTGGACGGGGTACGTGGCGCCGACGACCGCGCCGACGGAGCTGTAGCCCTCCTCGCCGATCATGCCATCCCCCCAGAGGGACACCTTGTCCGCCACGTGTTCATAGAGCGTCCGCCCGTCCGAGACCGTCAAATCCTGAAACTCGCCGGAGGACGGGTTGGAGGTCTTCACCAGGACGAATATGCCGCGTCCCGTGTCCCCGCAATCCTTTATGAACGGCTTTATCCCGTCTGTTCCCAGGTACGGGTTGACCGTCACGAAGTCGGACGGGAACTGAGCCGAAGGGCCGACGTATGCCGACGCGTAGGCGGAGGCCGTCGCGCCGATGTCGCCACGCTTCGCGTCAGTGATCGTCACATACCCAAGCCTCTGCGCCTCGTCTAGCGTCTTTCTGAGGCACAGCATCCCGCCGGGTCCCAGCAGTTCGTAGTAAGCGGCCTGGATCTTCACGCAGGGGATGATATCGCGCAATCCGTCGAGCAGCGCAGCGTTGAACGCGAACACCACGTCTGCGGTCTGGGCGCCGGCCTTCAAAAGTGGTCGGCTGAAGCCCTCCGGGACGAACTCCGCCCTCGTGTCGAGGCCCAGGGCCGCAGGGTTTCCGCATCGGCGTATCTCCCTTACGAGCCTGTCGATCCGCATGGGTCAGTTTCCCCGGTAAGCGATACGGCCGCCCGCTATCGTGTACTTCACGCGGCCGGTGAGGGCCTGTCCCGCAAACGGCGTGTTCTTCCCCCTGCTCACGAATTTGGCGGGATCCACCGTCCACTCAGCAGCCGGGTCTATTATCGTTATGTCAGCGCGCCCGCCCTCTTCTATTACGCCGGCGTCGATCCCGAGTACCTTAGCGGGGGAGCGCGAGAGCTTGTCGAACAGCTGTTCGGGCGTCATGCGGCCCGGCTTCACGAGCGCCGTCCAGCATACCGCGAGGGCCGTCTCGAACCCTGAGATGCCGGAGGAGGCCAGGGCGTATTCGACTTTCTTGTCGTCTATGTGGTGGGGCGCGTGATCCGTCGCGATGGCGTCGATGGTCCCGTCCTGCAGCGCCTCGATGAGGGCTTCCCTGTCAGCTTCCGTCCTGAGCGGCGGGTTGACCCTGGTGTTAGTGTTGTAGTCGCGCACCCACTCGTCCGTGGCGAAGAGATAGTGAGGCGCTGTTTCGCACGTCACCGGCGCGCCCCTGCGCTTTGCCTGCCGCACGATCTCAGCCCCTCCGGCTGTGGACACGTGGGCTATGTGGAGACGCGAGTTTTCCAGCTCCGCCAACATGCAGTCCCTCGCGATCACGGTCTCCTCCGCCACCCTGGTCGCGCCTGGCAGGCCCAGGAACGTCGACCAGTACCCCTCGTTCATGACGCCGCCGTCCACTAAGTCCTCGTCCTCGGGATGGGAGACGACGACCAGGCTGAACCGCTTCGCGTAGCTGAGGGCGAGGCGCATCCTCTGGCCGTTGCGGATGGATTTGCCGTCGTCGGAGACGGCTACGGCACCGGCCTGGCTGAGTTCGCCCATTTCGGTGAGTTCCTCGCCGCGGAGGCCCTTAGTCGCCGCCGCTATGGGGAACACCCGCACAGGGCCGGACTCCTCCGCGCGCTTCTTGATGAACGCCGTCACGACTGCGTTGTCGTTCACCGGGTCGGTGTTGGCCATGCAGCATACGCTCGTGAAGCCGCCAGCCGCCGCCGCCGCCGTCCCGGAGGCGATGTCCTCCTTGTACTCGTAGCCAGGCTCGCGGAGGTGGCAGTGAATGTCCACTAGGCCGGGGACGACCCACAGGCCGCTCGCGTCGATCCGCAGGGCGCCAGCGGTCTCTCTGGCGTCGTTCGCTTCGTCTGCGGCGCGTATCGCCGCGACCTTCCCGCCGGAGATGAGCAGGCTGCCAAGGGTCGCGCCGCTCGGCGTGAGTATTTTCCCGCCCTCGATCAGGATGTTTTTCCCGCTGTCTTTCGCTCGTTCGATTACGCTTGACTCGTTCAATTTACTCCGCCTCCGGACGATGTCTTGTTAGCATGAAGAGCAGCGCCATGCGTATCGCCACTCCGTTCGTGACCTGTTCGTCGATGGTTGACTCGGGGGAGTCCGCT
This sequence comes from Synergistaceae bacterium, assembly GCA_031258255.1. Taxonomy (GTDB): domain Bacteria; phylum Synergistota; class Synergistia; order Synergistales; family Synergistaceae; genus JAIRNC01. The sequence goes on along the minus strand of JAIRNC010000111.1, from coordinate 3,748 downwards.
ACCTCGGACGCGATCTCGACGCCCCTGTTCACGGGGCCGGGGTGCATCACCAGCGCACCCTTGCGGGCGAGCGCCACGCGCTCAGGGGTCAGCCCGAAGAACTTGTGGTACTCCCTTATCGACGGGAAGAGCCCCTTCTTCTGACGTTCGAGCTGTATCCGCAGGCCCATCACGACGTCTGCGTCCTTTACCGCCTCGTCCACCCTGTCAGTCACGTCGCAGCCGAGAGCGCCCATCTCGGGCGGCAGGAGCGTGGGCGGCCCTGCCACGACCACGCTGGCGCCCATTTTCGCGAGGCCGAACACGTTGGATCGCGCCACGCGGCTGTGTCTCACGTCGCCCACGATGGCCACCCGGAGCCCCTTGAGGTCACCCAGCTTCTCCCGCATCGTGAACATGTCGAGCAGCGCCTGCGTCGGATGTTCGTTCGTGCCGTCCCCGGCGTTTATGACCGCCGACTTCACGTGCTTCGCCATGAGGTGCGGCGCGCCGCTCATGGGGTGGCGGAGGATCATCACGTCCGTCCCCATGACGTCTATCGTGCGCGCCGTGTCTATGAGCGACTCGCCCTTGGCCACGCTGGACGTGGACGCGGACATGTTGGATGCCGTCCCTGACATGTACTTGCAGGCGAGTTCGAAGGACAGCCTCGTCCGGGTGCTGTTTTCGTAGAAGACGGTCATGATGGAGCGTCCCTGGAGGTGGGGCGTCTTTTTGTTGTTAGAGGTGATGACTACCTTCATCAGGAGGGCAGTGTCCAGTATCTCCTGGATCTCCGTGGCGGTGGCGTCACGAAGCCCGAGGAGGTGCTTCATCTTTAGCATCGTCACTCAGCCTCCCTCTGGGTTTTCTCGAGCACCGCGACGTTGTTCTCGTCCTCGAAGGGCGCTATCCTGACGGAGATGAACTCGCTCTTGGACGTGGGGACGTTCTTGCCCACGTAGTCCGCCCTGATCGGCAGCTCCCTGTGGCCGCGGTCGATCAGGACGGCGAGCTGGACCGTCCGCGCTCGCCCGACCTCCATTATGGCGTCCATGGCGGCGCGGGTGGTGCGCCCGGTAAATAAAACGTCGTCCACGAGCACCACGTCCTTGTCGGTTATGTTGAACGGTATGTCGGTGCCGTTGATGACAGGGTGCTCGGCCAAGAGCGAGAGGTCGTCCCTGTAAAAGGTGATGTCGAGCGTTCCTACCTGGATCTTCGTCCCCTCGACCTGCCCGATGTGATCGGCCAGCAGTTTCGCCAGCGGGACGCCGCGCCGCTGGATGCCTATCAGCACGACGTTTTGCGTGCCCTTGTTCTTCTCGATTATCTCGTGGGAGATACGGTGGATGGCCCGCAGCATAGCCGCTTCATCCATGATCCGCGCTTTTTCCTTCATGTCCGCAACCACTCCTCTGTGGAATATTTTGGAGCGTCCGCTGGGGGCGTTTCACAACAAAAAAAGCCCCGCCGTCCTAAGACGACAGGGCGATGTGCTCACGCCACGCGACACCGAAGCGCCGCTGTCACCTTCCCGGCCTCCCTGGACCGGATTAAAGGACGCATTTCAAAACCAAGAGGATTCTATCACTCCATCCCCCGCTTGTCTATCGATCGAACTTTATTTTTTATACGAGAAGAAGAGCGTCTGTCCGTCCCTGTGAACCAGCATGACCACGGTGCTTGGGTTTCTGCTGAGGGCCCTCTCGTATTCGGCTGCGTTCTTTACCTCCCGGCGGTTGACCTCCAATATCTGATCCCCCTCGCGCAGGCCGAGCTGAGAGGCTATGGAGCCCCGCTCCACTGACAGGACGACCATGCCGTCCGATGACGGCAGATTGTAGCGGCGTTGCAGTTCCGCGGATATCTCGCTCACCGTGGCGCCGATCCGCTCGGACTGCCTTGGCTGCGACGGGCTGCCGGCGCCGCTGCGGGACGAGCCAGCCCCGCCCTCCTTGCCGGGGATGTCGCCCAGCCTGACGGTGAGCGTTTCCTTCCTGCCGTCGCGGTAGAGTTCGATCACGGCGTCCTGGCCGGCGAGCTTGTTCCTGATGGATAGCACGACGTCCTGGCTGGATTTGACGGCCTTCCCGTCGACGGAGACGATGACGTCGCCGCGCTTGAAGCCCGCGTCAGCGGCGGGAGATCCGGGCACTATGTCGGAGACGATGGCGCCCTCGCTGCCCGGCACCCTGTAAGTGTCGGCAAATCCCGGCGTCATCGTCTGGAGCATCACCCCGAGCCAGCCCCTCTTGACCTCGCCGTGCTCGATCAGGTCGTTCATGACCTGCTTCGCCATGTTGACGGGGACGGCGAACCCTATGCCCTGAGCGTATGGGACGATGGCGGTGTTGATCGCTATGACCTCCCCGCGCAGGTTGATGAGCGGGCCGCCGCTGTTGCCTGGGTTGATGGACGCGTCCGTCTGCATGAAGCCCTGGAAGTTGATGTTAGAGGCTTGCAGCGTCCTGTTTTTGCCGGATATGACGCCGGCTGTCACCGTGTTCTCGAACCCGAGGGGGTTGCCTATGGCGACGACCCACTCGCCTATCTCCGCCGCGTCGGAGTCGCCCAATGGCAGCGTCGGCAGATTGGCGGCCTCGATCTGGATCACGGCCAGGTCGAAGGTAGGGTCCCTCCCGACCAGTTTCGCCTCGAAGTGCCTGCCGTCCAGGAGCGTGACGGTGATCTTGTCAGCGCCCTCCGCGACGTGGTTGTTCGTGAGGATGTAGCCCTTCTTGTCCACGATGAACCCTGACCCCTTGCCTCGCATGGGTACCGTGCGGTTCCACCTGTCCATCTCCTCGCCGAAGAACTCCTTAAAGAACGGGTCGTTCGCGAAGGGATGGGGGCTTCTCGTGACCAGCGTCTCCGTGTCGATGTTGACCACGGCCGGGGAACACTCCTTCGCTATCCTGGCCACAGGGTTCTGGGAGTACACATCCCTTTCGGCGCTGGTGACGGCGACGGGGGGAGCCGTTGCGGCGCTTCCGCTTTTTGCCGTAAAAGCGCCCTTCGCGTCGGTAATCGACAGGGAGAGGGCAACCATCAGCACGAAAATTATCCCCGCTAATACCTTGTTGCTCTTTGACATTAATATTCACACCTCCAAAAAAATCACCCACGACATAACTCTATAGTATATTCGCGTGTTTTTCAATCGGAATTTTCACGTATACCTCAACTGGTGAATTTTCGCGGAGCGTGATTGTATTTTTTTGACAAAGTGTTATAATGCGTTTGTTCTTCTTATCGGATCTACGACATGAAGAGTGGGTTTCCCCACTCTTTATTTTTTAGTCTATGGGACAACTGGAGATAATGAGATGAGCGACAGCGGGAACGTAAAAAAATTGAAGGAAACCGTCAGGGAGATCACTGAGTCGAGCGGGCTGGCCTGTTACTGGGTTGACGTCTTGACGCCGCGCGCGTCCATGCCGTTGCTCCTGCGCGTCTATATAGACAAGCCTGGCGGCGTGGGGTACGCGGAGTGCGAGACGGTCTCCCGTCTCGTGAATGAATATCTGGACTCCCACGAGGACGCCCTGGCCCCGCTGCTTGACGGGGAGTATGTCGTCGAGGTCAGCTCCCCTGGCATAGAGCGCCCTCTCTTCACGGAGGAGCATTACACGGGCGCGCTCGGCAAGCGGGCGCTCGTCCTTACGACGGGCCGCAAAAAATACGAGGGTAAGCTGCTCGAGTGCGAGTCCGGCAACGTTACAATAGTGTCCGACGACGGGACGAAACGGACAATCGCCCTGTCCGA
>JAIRNC010000050.1 GCA_031258255.1 Synergistaceae bacterium | reverse complement strand
ATGACGTTCTTTGTCTGACAACGGATTTTACCTGATTATCATATACGCTAAGCCTGTGCCGGAGTACTGGCTGCCATTGCTGTCATAGATCGCCCCGTTTTTCTTCAGCTTATCCCTGGCGCCCTGCGAGAGCTTGTCCGGGGAAAGTCCGTAGTATACTCTACCATCATCGCTCCTTGCGAGAAAAATTTTGCTACCGTAGTTTGCAGCGAGCCCCTTGTCCATGTACTTCTCAATCGACTTTACTACTGCAAGAGGTAATTCTGTAGCACTAACACCATCTTCCGGCCACACATCCCAGTCCGCGTAGTAAAGAAGCGAAGCTGACTTCACGAGCCGCAGGTCGTTTATATACTTCGTCGCCTCGGCGCCGTCCGTAGCCGACCCCATCATGAGCATCATCATACCGGCCAGTATGCCGATGATGACCGTGACTATCAGAAGTTCTACGAGCGTGAAACCGCTTTTGCGAGCCTTATAAACCTTATTCATAATAATAATTCCCCCTTGGTTTTGTCCCTTGTTGCCTTCCTAATCCTGCCAGACTGACCCCGCTTGCTGAAAAATGCCCATAATGTCGTATGCCCCTCTTGCTGACTCCCCCTCTCGATGTCTTTAATATCTCATGCCAATTGCCTCTATATATGACGCCCTTACATGAACTGCTGCAGGGACTGGAGCAGTGGTATGAAGATGGCACCCACCAGGAGGCCAACGACCCCTCCCACCAGGACTATGATCAGCGGCTCGATTATGGACGTGAGCGATTTTATCTTCTCGTCCAGCTCCATGTCGTACCAGTCCGCGACCTTGGAGAGGACCTCGTCCACGTTGCCGGTCTCCTCGCCAACGGCGACCATGTGGGCCACCATCACCGGAAAGAGCTTCTGCTCTCTGAGCGTGGTGCTCAGGAGGACGCCGTTCTGGGCGCGCTCCCTCATGGTGTCCATCGCCTCGCTCACGATCACGTTGTCGGAGACGCCGGACGCCATCTCGAGGGCGTCCAATATGGCCACGCCGGCCGTGATGAGCGTCGCCAGCGTCCGGAACGACCGGGACATTATCGCCTTGAACAGGATGTCCCCGAAGAGCGGCGCCTTGATCTTGCGCCCGTCAAAGAAGCGCCGTCCCGGCGGCGTCTTGCCTATGTACTTTATCGCTACGAAAATCAGCACGAACGGCACAGGGATCAAAAACCAGTAAGCCCTCAGGAAATCCGAGAAGCCGAAGATCGCCTGCGTCAAGGCAGGCAGCTCCGTCATGCCGATGTTGGCGAAGGACTTACGGAAGAGCGGCACGATGAACATGCATAGCGCCACTATGGCGAGGATCGTGACGCTTATTATGACTGACGGGTATATCATCGCGCCCTTTATCTACTTCTGAAGGACGTACTGGCTCTCGACGAAGACCGCCAGGCGCGTCATGCAGACATCCAGGACGCCGCCCTCCTCCCCGGCCCTGGTGAGGGCTATCTCCAGGTTGCTGAAGACCTTGGGGTACCGCGCCATCGCGGCAGCCATCGTCACGCCGCTGCCTACAGCGTCCCTCATGCCCACAAGCGCCGCACCCAGAGTCTTGTTCTCCGTCTGGGACGCCAGCAGTTCCAGGGTGGCGGCGACCGTTATGCCGGAGTTGATCATCGTCGCCATCTGCTTGAAGACGATGCTCTTGTCGCGCATCGTCACCTTCTGCGGCAGGATGTCCCCCAGGTCTTTCTTCCAAAATGGAGCGTTCTCGTCCGAGCCTCGCGTCGCTGCCAAGACGCCTGTGGATGAGCCAGCTTCCAGCTGGATGGGCGACCAGCCCTGAGACCTTATCCAGGAGAGCGCCTCGCCCTCGCTGCCGGCCTCCCTCGTGCCGCTGTTTATTTCGCCAGACTCACTCCTTGCCCGGTATTTAAAGATCACCACATTCACCTCGCGTCCCATATGGTCTTAGTAGCTTTAACCGTGACTACCAACTCTCTGTGTGTAGGATTATAAGGACATTTGCGCGTAATGCAATAGGCCTATAGGATCATATTTGTTTTTTCGTAAGCAGGGATCAGCGTCCCGGGGCAGTGGCAAAAAGCGGCCCTGGGGGTTATACTACCTGATGTCGTCAAAACGAAAGGGGCTGTGTCCTGTGTCATCATCTTGGAATTCGCCAAACCTCCTCAGCATGTCGCGGGTCTTCCTCACGCCGCTCGTGATGGTGTTCCTGGCCGTAAGGGGGGAGTTCGGGACGTTCTTCGGCGCCAACATCGGGGACATCCTGGCGGGGATAGTGTTCATCGCCGCGTCCCTGACCGACGCCGCGGACGGCTACATCGCGCGCAAGCGGGGCATCGTGACGAACCTGGGCAAGTTCATCGACCCGCTGGCCGACAAGATCCTGGTCGTGGCGGCTCTGATCTCCCTGGTCGAGCTTGGGCGCCTCTCGGCGTGGATGGTCGTCATAATCGTATCCCGCGAGTTCATCGTCTCCGGCATCAGGATGGTCGCGGCCGTGGAGGGCGTCGTGATCCACGCCTCCAAGGGGGGGAAGGCCAAGACCGTGAGCCAGATCGTGGCGATAGTCATGATGATATTCAACATGCCATATGCGCTACCGGTGATGTGGGTCGCTATGATCCTGACGGTCTGGTCAGGGCTGGACTATATGATCAAGAGCAAGGACTTTTTCAAATAGCCGGTTCGCGAATGGCGCCGGAAAACCTGGGCGTCATCTCTGACCAACTTGACGGCCTTATCGAGTTTCGCGGCGTTTCGCGCGTCAAGGGGCTTTGCAGACGGGGAAATGGGACTATAATATCGGCACGGTTTCTTAAGGGAACCGCTGATTGGACAAATCAGCGATTCTTCAGGAATTTGAGGCTGTTCATTTAAGGAGGTCAGTTTATGCAAAAGTATGTCTGTTCCGTGTGTGGCTATATCTACGAGCCGACGGCCGGCGACCCGGATTCTGGGGTCGCCGCGGGTACGAGCTTCGAAGATATCCCGGACGACTGGGTCTGCCCGATATGCGGGGTCGGGAAGGATATGTTCGAGCCGGAGTGAGCGGATACGGCCATAAAGCCGCAGGGTTCAGCCTGACAGCTATATGGGCCGAACCCTGCGGAGTCACATCAGGCGCAGAAGGGCTCGGGCGATGTCCGCGACTTCGTCGTCCGCAGGGCCGGGCGGCGTCTCGACCGTGAGCACGGCACCGGGGACGAGTACGGCAAGGGAGAGTCCCAGAAACTGGTCGCGCTCCAGCAGGGCCGGGAAACCGCAGAGCGTGAACGTACTGTAAGCCCTCCCGGCGCCCAGTAGGCCGTCGTCTGACTGCACCCCCGGCACCGGTGCGCGCATCATCGCGGGGCCCTTGCCACCCATCAGTATGGCCCTGAGAGGGACGCCGTCTGCTGTCCTGTAATCCCTCTCCAGCCAAAAGCCCTGATTGCCGGATACGGCGCTGAACGAGACGGACTTTAGCCCGCCGCGCTGCCAGCCGTCCGGGGTTCCCAGCTGTGGCTCTGCCCCAGCGGCAGCGGGCAGTGCGGCCATGAGGGTCAAAAGCAGGAATGTGGCCGCCGTCAACGCGATTTTCTTGTATTCTGACATCCGAAACACCCCCCGCGCAATTTATGCGAGACATGATAATATCACAAGAGGACGCCTCGCGCGAACGCGAACGGTCGCGGAAAAGGTACGGCGCCGTGTGCGTATAGATAGGAGATAAACCTGTGAGAGACGGAGTTTTCTGCATAAAGGTATATGGCTGCCAGATGAACGTCTATGACGGCGACCGTCTGCGCGGCGCCATGACCAGCCTCGGCTGGACGGAGACCGCCGACGCCCTGGACGCGGACGCCGTGATTTTCGTGACGTGCAGCATCAGGGACAAGGCGGAGCAGAAGGTGATAAGCGAGCTGGGCAGGTTCCGGCCGCTGTGGGAGAAAAACAAGCGGCCCAAGGTGACGCTCATCGGGTGCATGGCGCAGCGGACGGGGGCCAACCTCGCGCGCAGGTTCCCATGGGTCCGCGTCGTCGCAGGGCCTCGCCACATGGGGGACGTCCCGGCGCTGATCGCTGAATCCATGGACGGCGGCGTCTTTCTGCGCCTCGACGAGGACCCATCCGAGATGGCTGACCTGGAGTGCGCCCCGCTGCCCAGGGGCAACCCCCACAAAGCGTTCATCACCATAGCGCACGGCTGCGACCAGTTCTGCTCGTACTGCATCGTTCCATACGTCCGCGGGCGCTTCGCGTCGCGACTGCGCGAGGACGTGCTGAACGAGGCGCGGGGCCTGGTGAGCAGGGGTGTTCGAGAGATCACCCTGATCGGCCAGAACGTTAACACTTACGGGAAGGACTTCGGCAACGGTACCTGCAAAAATTACCGATTCGCCGACCTGCTCGAAGAGGTCTCCGAAATAAGCGGACTGCGGCGGGTCCGCTTCACGACCTCTCACCCGGTCGATTTCTCCGGCGACATACTGGATGTCATGAAACGCCGAGCCAACGTCTGCCCAGGCATCAACCTGCCCGTCCAGGCAGGCAGCGACAAGGTGCTGCGCGAGATGAACAGGAAGTACACGAGGGCGGAGTATCTCGCCACGGTGGGGCGGATACGCGAGACGCTGCCGGAGGTGGGGCTCTCCACTGACCTCATCGTGGGCTTCCCGGGCGAGAGTCGCGAGGAGTTCGAGGAGTCCGTGTCGCTCATAGAGGAGGCTCGCTTCGACCTCGTCCACTCCGCCGCGTACTCGCCACGGGAGGGGACGCCCGCCGCGGCGAGGTCTGACCAGATTGCGCCTCCTGAGCGGGCGAGGAGGCTTTCCAAGATAAACGAGGTACAGTCGCGGATCTCGTCAGAGATAAACAGGGGGCAGATAGGACGCGTCATCGAGGTCCTCCTTGACGAGCCCGCGCCCAAGGGGGAGGGGCTGCTCCAGGGGAGGACCGTCACGGACAAGGTGGTGTTGGTAAAGGCGCCGGCGGAGATGACGGGGCGCTTCCGCTCCGTGAGGATAACGGACGCCAGCCCCTGGTGCCTGGAGGGGGAACTGCTATGAACGGCCCAGGCCTCTTCGGATACAGGGGCCCGAAATATCTGCCGCTTGCGCTGGCCGCCTCCGGCGTCCTATGTCTCGTGCTTGTGTTTGTGCTGGCCGTCTCGTTCCGAGGCGGATCAGACCGCCCCGCAGCCACCAACGTGGCACCGGACGAATTTGCAAGCGAGGGCGGAGCGGCGCGTGAGGGGGGCTCCGCTTACGACGACGTGGCTCGTGACAATCCCATCTGGGTCGTCTACGTCACCGGCGCGGTCATGAAGCCAGGCGTCTACGAGATACCGGCTGGCAGCAGGGTGAACGACGCGGTCAAGATGGCTGGCGGCTTCCTCCGCACGGCGGACGAAGAGGCGGTGAACCTGGCGGAGGAGGCGGAGGACGGCCTTCACGTCAGCGTGCCAGAAAAGTCAGCCGCGCCACAGGGGGAGGCTGTGACCGGCACTACCAGGGACGCTCAGTCAAGGGGGGCCGGGGCTAAGGCTGCCGCCCCGGCCCGGGGAAAGAGCGCCAGAGAGCCCGGCACGTCGGAGAAGGTCAATATAAACGAGGCGACCGCCGAAGACCTGCGGCGTCTGCCAGGCATCGGGCCAGTCATCTCCAGCGCGATAGTGGCCTATCGCGAGGCGAACGGACCCTTCACGGAGACTCTGGAGCTGACCAGGGTGAAGGGCATCGGGCGAAAGCGCTTTGACGCGATCAGGGATTTCGTCACCGTTTCCAGGTAGGGCCGCGTTCCAAAGCCCACTTTCATCAGCGCCGGCGTTCCTGCTGCTCGTCTCCTGGGCACTGTGCGCCTCGCTGTGCGGCGCGCGCCGCCCGCTCTGGGCCGCGCTCGTGATCTCCCTGTTCGCGCCGGCGGGCTGGTGCCTCCTTGGGACGCTGCGGCCGAACAGGTCTTCCGCCCCGGTCACGGCAGCGCTCTTTGTCATCGGCCTCTCGGGCGTCCTCTGCATTTCGTATGAGATCGGCAGATCTGGAGAGCCAGGGGCGGCTCGAACGTCATCCGTGACGGCAGGGCGGATTTCATCGCAGGGGACGGTGCTGGCGTCGAAGAAATTCGCTCGTGGCGGGACGGCGCTCGTGCATACCGGCACAGGGCGGGCAGTCCTGAAATTCTGGGGCGCCCCGGGCATAGCCCCGGGAGACCGTGTGCGCTACTCCGGCTACGCGGAACCCCTCAGGAGGGCAGCCGCGCCGGGCGGCTTTGACGAGTTCCTTTACTGGCGTGCCAGGGGCGCGGAATTCGCGGTAGACGTAGGCGAAATTGAGAGGATCGGCACAGCGGCGGGGTTTCCCAGGTGGCGGACGCTTCTGGGCGCGCGCATTTCGGAAAACCTGCCGCCCAGGACGGCTGGCTACCTTCTGGCTGCGCTGACCGGCACGAGGGACGAATCCCTCACGAGCCTCCACAGGGCTGCGGGGACCTCGCATCTGCTGGCCGTGTCCGGTGCCCACGTGGGCATAGCCTTCGCGGTTTTCTGGTTCTTTCTGCGACGCTTCAGGCTGAGGCTTCTGCTCATAAGCCCATTGATCTGGGCTTACGTCCTCCTCTCCGGCGCGGCGCCCAGCGCGGTCCGCGCGGCCATCATGATCCAGCTCGTCATTGCTGGGCGAGTCGCAGGGAGGGCCGGGAAGCCCTTTAACACCGTGAGCGCGGCTGGCGCCCTTATGCTGCTCTACAACCCGTGGCTTTTCTGGGACGTAGGGTGGCGGCTGTCCATGATCGCCGTCCTTACGCTCTCATCGCTGGCGGCGCTGAGAGCCGGCTGGTCTGCCCTGTTTTTCATGGCAAGCCCAACGGTGTGGCTTACCACGTCGCTCCAGTCGGCGCTGGTTTTCGGGGGTTCTCCCGTCGTAGGGATCCTGGCAAATTTTTTCGCGTTGCCCATGTTCTCCGTCCTCTTCCCGCTGGCGCTCGCCTTCGGGCTGCCGCAGCTCGCGGGGCTTCCGTTTGGCGGCGCCGCGGCAGCCGTCCCGGAGTTCCTCTTCCTGCGGTGGGAACGCCTGTCAGGCAATCTGCTGGCGCTCTGCCCGTGGGAGGTTGGCTTCTCCGTGCCGCTCTTCGCGGCTGGGGCGGCGGTCATGGCGTATCTTTTCGCGGCGGCCTCCGGCTTCGCGCCGGCGCGTCGGGCGATTGCCGCCGTAATCGTCACAGCAGGGCTTACCTGTATACTGATTTAATCTGCGGTTCATTAGGAAAAAGGAGGTTTTTTCTTGCTGCTCGTACTGGATATCGGCAACACCAACACGGTCGCTGGCCTCTTCGAAGGAGACTCGCTTGTCGGACATTGGAGGCTTTCGTCAGCGGAGAGGACCAGCGACGAGGCCGGCATCACGATCCGGGGCCTCATCAGACACGCGGGCATGGATGCCAGCCGCATAGAGGGCGCGATACTGTCGAGCGTCGTACCCAGCCTGGAGGAGGTCTGGCGCGACGCCATCCGCTCGTATCTGGGCGTCGACCCCATAGTGGTTTCCAGGCGGATCGACCTCGGGATAGAGATCGGGCTCGACAACCCAGACGAGGCCGGCGCGGACAGGCTGGTGAACGCCGTGGCCGCCATGACAAAATACGGCAAGCCCGTCATCTCCGTGGATCTCGGCACGGCCATAACGTTCGACGTGGTTTCGTCTGACGGTGCCTATATCGGCGGCGCGATAGCCCCTGGCCTGTCGGTCAGCATGGAGACCCTGTTCAGGCGCACGGCGAAGGTGCCTCAGATAGCGCTCGCCGCGCCTGAGCGCTTTATCGGCAGGAACACCGTGAGCGCCACGCAGTCCGGCATAGTGAACGGCTACACGGGGCTGGTGGACGCCATAAACGAGGGCATATTCAGAGAACTCGGCACCAAGACGCCCGTGATCGCCACTGGCGGCCACGCTGAAATACTTGCGGGCCGTTCCAGGACGATAACCCACGTGGAACCGTGGCTCACGCTCGAAGGCCTCCTGATCCTGTACAGGCGCTGCGCGAAGCCAGGGCCGGGCAATGACGCCTAAAAATCCTGACGCTACGATGATCGGCGGCGTGGAAGTCTCGTCGCCCATATGGCTCGCGCCGCTCGCCGGCGTGACGACGCGGACGTTCCGCTCCTTTCACGCGCGGATGGGCGCCGGCCTCGTGCACACGGAGATGATAAGCGCCGTGGGCCTCACGTACATGAACAAAAAGACGCGTCGCCTCCTGGGTGACGAGGGCGAATCAGATCCGGTGGCGCTCCAGCTCTTCGGGCCGGACGCGGACAGCATGGCCCGGGGCGCGGAGCTGGCGCTTGGCGAGAGGCGGTTTGACGCGCTCGAAATAAATATGGCCTGCCCTATGCCAAAGGTGACGAAAAGGGGCGCCGGCGCGAGCCTCCTGGGCCGCCCCGATGAGGCGCGGCGCATGGTCTCGTCCTTGACGGGGTTCGGGCTTCCCGTATGGGCCAAGCTCCGCGTGACCCCTCGGAACGGAAGCGAGGCCGGCACGGAGGAGTTCGCCCGTGGGTTGCTCGCGGCAGGTGCCGCTCTCCTCTTGGTGCACGGCAGGACGCCCGCCCAGAGATACGAGGGGACGGCGGACAAAGATCGCGTCAGAAGCCTGGCGGCCCGTTTCCCCGGCCTCATCGCGGCCAGCGGCGACTACTACGCGCCGCAGGACGCGCTCTACTATCTGGACGGCGGCTGCGTCGCGGTCTTGGCCGCGCGCGGGGCGCTCCGCGACGCGTACCTGATACCCAGGACGAACGCCGCGCTAGGGCGGGGCGTACCGGAGCGACTGACCGACCCCACCGTGGCCGACAGGGCGATGGCGCTCATCTCGCTGGGACGGCAGGGCGTGGCGGACGAGGGCGAGCGGCTCACGCTGGCGCTCATGAGGAGGATGCTGTCCGGCGCCTTCAAGGGCTATTACGGCGCGGCCGCCGTCAGAAACGCCTGTGCCGCGTGCCGGGACTGGCCTTGCATGGAGAGCGTCCTGTCAGGGGTCGCGGACGCGCAATGCGCGCCCTTACGATAAATCCTTCGCATCTGAGCCAAAGATATCAGCTACGACGTACAGGGGTCGCCCCTTGGTCTCCATGTACGTCCTGCTGAGGTATTCGCCGATGATGCCGATGCCTAGGAGTTGAAGGCCGCCCAAAAAAAGCATCAGGCACAGGGTCGAGGCGTAGCCTGGGACAGTCACGCCATACATGATCGTGCGCAGCGCGACGTACGCGGCGTATAAAAACGCCGCGAGCGATATAATGCCGCCGAGGTAGCTCCATATTATGAGCGGCAGCGCGCTGAACGAGGTTATCCCCTCTACGGCTAGTTTCCAGAGCCTGAAAAAATTGAAGCTGCTCTTCCCTGCGCTGCGTTCAGCCCTTGCGTAGCCGATAACGGCTGTTTTAAAACCGACCCACGCGAAGAGGCCCTTCATGAAACGCTGGCGCTCCGGCAGCAATTTTAGGACGTCGACGACCCTTCTGGACATCAATCGAAAATCGCCGACGTTTTCAGGGATCGGCGGATGGGATATCCTGTTATGGAGCCTGTAAAAGCACCCGGCAGTCCACCGCTTGAGGAACGAGTCGCTTTTTCTGTCCGTCCTGCGCGCTAAGACGACGTCGTAGCCCTCTTTCCATTTCGCTATCATATCAGGGATGAGTTCCGGTGGATCCTGCAGGTCGGCGTCGATCGGTATCACCGCGTCTCCGGAGGCGTAGTCTATGGCAGCCGAGAGGGCGGCCTCCTTGCCGAAGTTCCTCGAAAGGTTGATTATCCGGACGCCGCCGTGCAGGCTGGCCAGCTCCAGCATCACGGAAAGAGTCCCGTCCGTGCTGCCGTCGTTTACAAAGACAAACTCGCAGTCATCGCCGGTACCCATGACAGCGGTTATTCGTTCCCAGAAGAGAGGCAGGCTCTTCTCCTCGTTGAAGCAGGGGCAAAGGACAGATATCATCGGAGCCCTCCTTTTGCGCGAATTCAGCGCGCTCTACCAAGCGCATTATAATACCAATTTGTTGGGCGCAACGTGCGTTGCGCTATTCCGATTCTAAATCAATTATAGTCCGTTTGATTTAGAATCGGAATAACACTGGTACGCTCGCGACAGCGAGCGACAGCGAGCGAGAGGCGAGCGAGAGGCAAGCGTGAAGCAGCGTCGGTTAATCAGCGCAAACGCGAGTGTGATAAAATGATCAGGCATATGCATTCGCATCGTCTGGGGGAGTCGTTTTGAGCGAAGATACAGGCAACACAGGAAGCGGCATAGAGAGGGCGGAGCTGCCAGAGGAGGAGATATTCCGCCAGCGGAAGGACAAGCTCGACAGGCTCCGCCGCGAGGAGGGGTATGACCCGTTCGCGCACGATCACTGGGATTGTACGCATACGCTGGGGGAGGTCCGAAGGAGGTACGAAGGGCTCGCAGTTGAGGAATACTCCCCGGACGGCCTCAGCGTCGCAGGGCGAGTCATGGCGATACGGCGGCACGGCAGGGCGGCGTTCCTGAACCTGGCCGACGAGAGCGGCGTGTTGCAGCTGTACTTTCAGCAGGACGCCCTCGGCCCTGACCGCTACGCCTTTTTTAAAAAATGGGTGGACACGGGCGACATCATCGGTATAAAGGGCAGCGCGTTCCGGACGCAGCGCGGCGAGCTGTCCGTCAAGGCCTCGGAGTTCGCCCTGCTCTCAAAGGCCTTGAGGCCCCTGCCGGAGAAGTGGCACGGTCTCAAGGACACCGAGGTGCGCTACCGCAGGAGGTACGTGGATCTGATCGCCAACCCTGACGTGCGGGAGGTCTTCCGCAAGAGGGCCCTCATCATCCAGACCTTCAGGAAGGTCGTGGAGGATCACGGCACGCTGGAGGTGACGACGCCCATCCTGTCCACCGTGGCCGGGGGGGCGAACGCGCGCCCCTTCGTCACGCACCACAACGCGCTCGACATAGACATGTACCTCAGGATCGCCACAGAGCTCCACTTGAAGCGTCTCATCGTGGGCATGTTCGGGCGTGTGTACGAGATCGGCCCCGACTTCCGCAACGAGGGGATGGACACCAGGCACAACCCGGAGTTCACCATGATGGAGCTGTACTGGGCTTACGGCAGCTACAGGGACATGATGGACATCACGGAGAAGATCTTCGTGGCCTGCGCCGACGCGCTGGGCGGGAGGAAGCTGACCTATCAGGGCAAGGAGATAGACCTGACCCCGCCGTTTAGGCGCGCGACCATGGCGGATCTGGTGCGAGAGAAGACCGGGATTGACTTCATCGGCATAACGGACGGCACGGCGCGGCGTCTCGCCCGCGAGCGCGGCGTGGAGGCCACGGACGGTGCATCCAGGTACGAGATACTGCCGCTCTTCTTCGAGCGCTTCGTGGAGGAGCATCTGATACAGCCGACGTTCGTCTTCGGGCACCCGACCGTGATATCGCCCCTCGCCAAGAGGAACAGGGACAACCCCGACGTCACGGATCGCTTCGAGCTGTTCATAAACGGGTGGGAGCTGGGCAACGCCTTCAGCGAGCTGAACGACCCCATCGACCAGCGCGAGCGCTTTCTGGATCAGGCGCGGCGGAAGGACGCGGGGGACGAGGAGTCCCACCCGTTCGACGAGGACTTCGTAAACGCCCTCGAGTACGGAATGCCCCCGACCGGCGGCCTGGGCATCGGCATAGACCGGGCGGTGATGCTGTTCACAGACTCCCGCAGCATCCGCGACGTCATCCTGTTCCCCACGATGAAGCCGCTCTGAACGCCGCCATAATAAGGATGAAAATCGAGGAGGCGCGGCGAAGGGCGCTGGAACTGAAATCGCTCATCGCCAGAAACGACAACCTTTACTATGTGCTGGACTCGCCTGAGATAGAGGATCACGAGTACGACGCGCTCCTGCGTGAGCTTGCCGCGATAGAGTCCGAGTACCCGGAACTCCTCACGCCTGACTCGCCGAACGCCAGGGTGCGCGGTGCCGCTCGCGGCGATTTCGTCAAGGTCATACACGCCTCCCCGATGCAGAGCCTGGAAAACGCCCTGGATCTGGACGAGCTGAAGGCATTCTACGAGCGCGCGGTGAAATCGCTGGGCAGGGATGACGCGGTCTGGGTCTGCGAGCCGAAGCTGGACGGGCTCGCCGTGTCGCTGGTTTACAGGGACGGCATCCTGGAGACGGCTGCCACGCGCGGGGACGGCACGGTGGGGGAGGACGTGACGCAGAACATCCGCACGATCAGTTCCCTGCCGCTCGCGTTGCACGGCGCG
>JAIRNC010000044.1 GCA_031258255.1 Synergistaceae bacterium | reverse complement strand
TCATCCGGCGTCATGTCCTTGGTCTTTTCATAAAGATCAATACGAACGGCGTTTAACTCGTCCTCTATTCTGTTCCTGTTTTTCATTCAAAACACCTCCATTGGAGTGCAAATTGTAACAGGCTTGTACCCTCGTGATACTCTCGTTCCGTATCAAAATAGTAGTTAAAAACGGTAGTTTCGAGATAGAGCTTTAGTTTTTGCACTCTTCTTGTCCCTTTGGCATATAGTTATACCCTAACAGTCGCTGTAGCGCTAGAGTCATGTGTCTTGCTTTTCTTTCTATCATCTACAGATACTTTCTGCCTACGACAAATCAAGTGTATCACACTCAATCACTTACACCAAGCTGATTTCCGATTATCCTCGGACCACAGGTTCCGAATCAAGGAGCTGAACTCCAACAGTTTCCGGCCACGTTGACAAAATAAAAATCAGTGTTATCATAAAAACATATATAACATATAAATTAAGTATGAATTAAAAGCGCGGATAAACGCCGCGCTCAAGTTGGGGGTGTGTCTTTGAATCGTCTGACCGACTTTATCTTCAGGGATATCCGATGTTGCCGGCCCGCTCCGCGCCGGCATGTGAGTAATTAGAATAATTATGACTGTCGAGTTCGCGCGGTGAGCTGAAAAGCCCAGGCATATTCGTGAAACCGCCTGACAGCCATAAAAATAATTTTAGGAGGTTTTGAAGATATGAGCATAGACAGCATCTTAGTACACGGGCACAAGGATCCCGACAAGGTATACAATGCGGCCGTGCCGCCCATTTACCTGACTACGACTTATCGCAAGGAGAAATTTGGCGGGCCGCAGGAGTTCGGGTATTCAAGGGGAGGGAACCCTACGCGCGCCTATTTTGAGGAATTCATAGCGCATCTGGAAGGCGGGAAACACGGATTTGCGTTTTCTTCCGGGATGGCGGCGGGCGCGGCGGCCCTTTCCGTTCTGAACGCCGGCGAAAAGGTGCTGGTCACCAGGAATGTATACGGGGGGACAGTATCGTTATTGAGCTCGGTGTTCAAAAACTTCGGCGTGGTTTACGAGCTCGTCGACACCAGCAACCTGGAGGAACTGGAAAGCAAGTTCGACCCCGCGACAAAGGCCGTCTTTATAGAGACACCGTCCAACCCGCTGCTCGATATCGCCGATATCAGGGCGGTCTCAGAGCTAGCCAGGAAGCATGGCGCCGTCACGATAGCCGATAACACGTTCCTCTCGCCTTACTTCCAGAAACCGCTGGAGCTAGGGGCCGACATAGTGGTAGAGAGCGCTACGAAGTTCCTGAGCGGGCATAGCGACGTAATAGCGGGAGTCGCCGCTACGAACAGCGACGAGCTGGCCGAGCGGATAGGGGCTTATCAGCGGTCTGGCGGCAGCATCGCCCAGCCCTTCGACGTCTACCTGCTCATCCGGGGCATAAAAACGCTTGCCGTCCGGGCCGAGAGGCAGGTCGAAAATACGCTGAAGGTAGTGTCGTGGCTCGATGGCAACCCCGCGGCGGACAAGATTTTTTACCCAGGCCTCAGCAGCCACCCCGGCTACGAAATCCATAAAAAACAGGCGAAAAGCCCTGGTGCCCTAGTGTCGTTCGAGCTGAACGAGGAACATTACGATATTGCCGCTTTCTTCGACGCATTGCGCCTGATAACGCACGGCGCGAGCCTCGGCAGCGTCGAGAGCCTCATCCAGAATCCCACGACCGGCAGCCACGCGCGCTTTACCCCGGAACAGAGGGAGAAAGCAGGGATAAAGGACAACCTAGTCAGGCTGTCGCTGGGCATCGAAGGCGCGGACGACATCTTAGAGGATCTGAAAAACGCCGTCAGCGCGGCGGAAAAATGATCCTTTAATAACATTGAACGAATTAGAAAGGGAGGATAAATCTTGAAAATTTCAATCAATGCCAAGGGCTGCGTCACCGACATGCTCCGATATCCAAAACTACGCCAGCGGGTTTTCGCCGCCGCTGTCGCGTCAGCAACGCTGTGCGCGCTTGGGACGTCTGCATTTGCCGCCGCGCAAAAGCAGAAACTGGACGAGCTTACCGTCGCTCTGAATTTATCCGCGCTCGGCGCTCAGCCCGTCGTCCTCCTGGCCGAAAATAACGGATATTTTGAGGAAGAGGGATTGAAAGTCAATTTCGCGCCGCTACAGACAGGGGTTATGGAGGCTCTGAGCATAGGCAAGGTGGACGCGTATATGAACGGCATCACGCCGCCGCTCACTTACGGCAATAAGAAGGCAAATGTCAAAATCTACGCAGGCACCGCGTCCGGGGGGGTGTTCGCGATAGCGAAGGCCGGGCGGGAAGACGAGCTCAAGGATCCTAAGAACTGGAGAGGCCTCACGCTCGTCACGACCACGCTCAGCACGTCCGAGCACATAATCCGGATCGGGCTTGCGGAACGCGGCATTGACTTCAAAGAGGTCAGGCACGTTGAGGTCGACACGGACAACAACATCATCGAAGCGATCCGCAAGGGCACAGCGGACGTAGGCTTTCTGCTTCCCGAATACGGCGTCAGGGTAAGGGATCTGGGCGTTGCGATACTCTTTCCGAATACAGACCTGGTACATGACTACGTCTGCTGCCGCCAGAGCGGAAACAGCAAGGCGATAGAGGAGAACCGCCCTGCCTACGTGAAATTCCTCCAGGCGCAGATCCGCGCTTACAAGGATTACGTGAACGACGAGGAAAAGACGGTCAAGCTCCTCTCGAAGTTCACGAACCAGACGGAGGACTACGTGCGGGCGATAGTTTACGATCCCGTCCGGTCGGCCGAGAGGAAGTACAACCCGGATCCGAACCTTAAGGGCACGCTCGCTTTTTATACCTCCCTAATCGACAGCGGCTATCTCGACGGCAGAGTCAGACTGACGGAGTTCTTCGACACGTCGATCTACGAGGAGGCGCTGGGCAATATAATCGCGCGCTATCCTGACGATGAATTTTATAAGGATATGCGCAAGGTGTTCGAGGAAAGCAACCTGAACGTATCGGGCAAATATTTGTAACGCTATAGACCACTATCGCCCCGCGCCCGAACGCGGCGCGGGGCGAGGCAATGGGAGGACGTCGGATGAGCAGGATAGAGCTTCGAAATTTGAGCCTGGCATACGAGAGCGAAAACAAGCGCTTTCTCGCGCTCGAAAATATAAGCCTTTCGATCGAGAGCGGGGAATTTGTCTGCGTCATCGGCTCTAGCGGATGCGGGAAGAGCACTCTCCTCGGGGTATTGGAGGGCCTTATATTCCCCTCCTCCGGCGAAGCTCTGATCGACGGTGTTCCCATAACAGGGACAGGCCCGGAGAGGAGCGTAGTTTTTCAGCATTACTCGCTCTTCCCGTGGATGAACGCGAAACAGAATGTCGCTTTTGGTATCAGGCAGGTAAACAACGCAAGCAAAAAAGAGGCGAATGAAATTGCCGAGGATTTTTTGATACGCGTAGGGTTGAAGGATTTCATGGATAAACTCCCCGCAGAGCTGTCTGGAGGAATGCAGCAGCGCGTCGCTATCGCGAGGGCGCTCGCGGTCAACCCTAAGATATTGCTGATGGACGAGCCGTTCGGCGCTATAGACGCAAAAACGCGGGTGCAGCTTCAGGAACTCCTGCTCTCCCTGTGGGGCGCCGACGCAGAGCGCAAAACGGTCGTTTTTGTCACGCACGACACGGACGAGGCTCTTTTGCTCTCCGACAGGATCGTGTTCATGGGCCCAAGGCGCATCGAACAGGAGATACACGTCCCGTTCGAGCGCCCCCGCAGGGAGTCGACGTTCTTTTCAAAGCCTGAATACGCCGAACTCAGGAAAAACCTGGTGAGCCTCTTCTATAGGGATGTCGCCCAGAATATCGGCGGGGAGGAGGTCCTCATATGAAAAAGTATATCCTGAACGTCCCTAACCTGCTCTTCGTGATCTTAGCGGCCCTGGTCTCATTCGCACCCAGCCGTCTCGACGCGAGGAACCCGATGAGCCCGGCGTTCGCGTTCGTCATAGCGATAATCGCCGTCGAAGTTTTTTTCCTTTACAAACTCAAAAGCGGCAGGGACGCCACAGCGACGAAGGATATCGCGGCCTTTGCTTACGCCGCCCTTTTGTTATGGGAGCTGCTCACGTCGAAGCTGGATATCCTTAAATACATATTTGTCCCCGCGCCGGAAAACGTATTTTATGTATTCGTCAAATTTGGGCTGACGATCCTGTCGGGGTTCGAGCGTTCGATGCTTCTGCTGACCGCCGGCTTTTCGGCCGCGCTCTTCTTCGGCGTCTTGCTCGGCATCCTGATCGGCTGGACGCCGAGGCTCCGCAACGCCGTTTTCCCGGTAGTGAAGGTTTTCAGCACCGTGCCGGCCCTGATTTACACGCCGTATCTCGTCGTCCTCATGCCCACTTTCGCGACAGCTTCGATCCTTGTGATCTTCTTGGGCATCTTCTGGTCGACTTTGATGAACACCATAAACGATGTCGGCACCATCGACAAGCGCATAATAGATTCGGCCAAGATATTGAACGTCAAGACAAAGGTCATGCTCTTTCAGGTCATCTTGCCGTACCTGCTGCCCCGGATCATCAACAGCCTCAGCGTCCAGCTCAACATATCCGTCATGACGCTGAACGCGGCCGAGCTTATCGGGGCAGACCGCGGGATGGGCTACTTCGTGAAAAGATCCATCGACTACGCGAATTACGACCAGGCGATCGCCGGCATAATCTTCATAGCCATAGTCCTGACTGCCCTCAACTCTCTGATACTCGTGGCGAAAGGCAAGCTCATAAAGTGGCATTATTGATATTATCAAAGAATAAGGTGTGATGAGGATGCTGGAAATCAAGAACCCCAAGCTGTACATAAACAGGGCCGGGGCTTTGCGCGAGTGCGGCGCCCTGGCGTCAGACACAGCGGAACGCGTTTTCATAACTGGCGGGCAGCGGGCGCTCGCGGCGGCGGGGGAGGCTTTGACAGAAAGCCTCAGAGCCTCTGGCGTGGCCTATGAATTGATGGAGTACGGAGGATACCCTACCTGGGAGATCTCAGATACAGTAGCCCGCAAAGCCGCGAATTTCGGCGCCGGCGCATTAGTCGCGGTCGGGGGCGGGAAAATCCACGATTTGACGAAGGCGGCCGGTGAAATATCCAGGCTGCCCGTGATCTCGGTGCCGACAATAGCGGCCACGTGCGCCGCATGGGCCGCTCTTTCAGTGATATATGACGGCGATGGCGCCTATAAGGGATTCCTGCTGCTGAAGAACTCTCCCATAGCCGTCATACTTGACACGGAAGTGCTCGCGAACGCGCCGACGCGATACCTCAACGCGGGCATCGCCGACTCTCTCGCGAAATGGTATGAATTCGAGTCGCGCTTCGATTCGGGGAGCCTTTTTTTGAAGCTGCAGCTCAAGTCAGCCGGTATGGTCCGCGCCCTTCTTGAAAACGAGGGGCTTCGCATCGCAAGCGAAATAGAGGACGGAACGGCGGACATGCTGACGTTCGGCGAAATTTTGGACGCCATTATCGCGCTTGCCGGAATTTGCGGCTCCTACACGACCGGAGAGCCCCGCGGCGGGTTTGCCCACCCGTTTTACGATCAACTGACCAAACTGCCCGAAACGAGGGACAAGCTGCATGGCGAGAAGGTCTCCTTCGGCCTCCTTGTTCAGGCGATCTTGGAAAACCGGTCCCGAGACAGCGTAAACTCACTCATCTCCGTCTTCTCGGCGCTTAGGCAGCCGCTGACCCTCGAATCGCTGGGCATTGTCGAAAATGTGCGGGAAAAGATCTCGCGGCTTTCCAGCGACGTAGCCGCGCATTGCGCCAATTTCCGCCCCAGCGGCCCGGTGCCGTCCGCTTTTGACATCGAGTCCGCCATATACGCGGCAAGCGACGCGGCCGCGGCCTGCCATGCCGCCATGTCAAAGCAGGGGGCGTGAGATATGGCGGTCGCTTTCAAGGAATATCTGCGCGGCCTCGAGCCGTACACTCCCGCTCCCTCCATAGAGGCGATAAAGCGTAAGTATGGTCTGCCTGGAGTCGTCAAGCTGGCAGGCAACGAAAACAATCACGGGCCGTCGCCCAGGATCGCCGAAGCCCTCATAGACGCCCAGAGAGAGCTGTCGTGTTATCCCGATATGAGCGTCGGCCTGCTGGGAGAAGCGATCGCTGACCGCCACGGAGTGCGCGTCGAGGAAATTGCTTTTGGCAACGGGAGCTTCAGCCTCATATCGCTGATCGCCCAGATTTTCCTGGCGCCAGGCGACGAAGCGATAATTCCCAGCCCGAGTTTCAACTGGTATCGTGTAGCGAGCATGTCAGCGGGGGCCGCCCCCGCGTCCGTCCCGCTGAAACAAGATAAAATCGATTTGGATGGCATACTCAGGCGAATTACGCCCAAGACAAAGGTAATCTGGATATGCAACCCGAACAACCCGACTGGCGGGCTGATCGAATCAGGCGAGCTGGCGGATTTCCTGAAAAAAACGCCAGACGGCGTACTGGTCGTACTCGACGAGGCCTATATCGATTATGTCACGGAGGGCAGCGCGCCGCGCTCTCCGGAGCTAATCAGGAAGCACCCGAACATTATCGCGCTGCGGACTTTCTCAAAGGTTTATTCTCTGGCGTCGATGCGGGTCGGCTACGCGCTCGCGAGCGAAGAAAACGCGCGTATGATGCGCCGGGTACAGCAGCCGCCAGCCGTAAGCACATACGCGCAGATGGCGGCACTCGCCGCTTTTTCGGATCTCGATCATTACCGGTATGTCGTTAGTGAGAATAAACGGGGCCGGGAACAGTATTATTCGGGGCTTGCGTCACTCTCTTGCGCCTATGTGCCTACCCAGGCAAACTTTATCCTGTTCGACACGGGGCTCGACAGCGATGAGACGAAGGAAAAGTACGCCAGGGGTGGCGTCTTGCTGAGGGCCGGTTCCGAGTTCGGTTACCCGACGCGGCTGAGGGTGACGATCGGCAGGCCGGAAGAAAATCAGCTGGTCCTGGAAATGCTCAAGGGTTTTATGCGCAAATGAAAATCCGCAGAGCGGAGGTGTTTTTATGAGCGATATCTCTCTTCGTTACGACGGCCTGAAGAGATTTGGCGAGGACGTTTTTATAAAATAGGGAAGGCGAAATCAAACGGGATTGCGCTGGTTGCCGTGCGGAATTCCAATCACTTCGGAATAGCTGGCTATTACTCGGAGATGGCAGCGGAAGAAGATCTCATGGGTATATCTAAAACGGGCCTCTGCTTCAACGAGGCTGGGGCAGGGTTATCGTGAACTCGGTGATGCCGTCTTTGCTTTTCAGCGTTACCTTGCCACCGTGGGATTCCACAGCGGTTTTCACTATGGCGAGGCCGAGGCCGTAGCCGCCTGTGCCACTGCCGTCCCTCGCGCGGTCGCGCTCCAGCCGCTCGAACCTGCCGAACAGGCGGCCGGCCTCCTCCTTTGGGATGCCGGTGCCGTTGTCTGTGACCTTGATGACGCAGGCACCGCCTTCCTCGCGGAGGCTTACGGATATCCGCCCGCCAGGCCCGCCGCCGTATCGGCGGTGCGTGTATTTTACGGAGTTGTCCAGGAGGTTGGCGACGGAGCGGCGGATCTCCTCCGGCCTGCCGTAATACGCGAATGCGTCCGGGATGTCCGCTTCCCATGCTATATGCCCGGACTTGGGGTTTTTCTTCGCCTCGTTTATCTCGCCCCGCGCCAGCTCTGCCAGGTCAAAGCCCCGGGCCGCCGACACGGGGACGCCCGACTCTAGCTTCGAGAGCAAAAGCAGATCGTCCACCAGCGCCGTCATCCTGTCGCGCTGCCGCATGATCTCCTCTATGTACGGCGCCCGCTCGTCGGCCCCAGAGTCCCTCATCCCTCCCAGCAGCTCCGCGGCTACGGATATCGACGCGAGGGGCGTCCGCAGCTCATGCCCCGCGTCGGCGACGAAGGACTTTCTTGCTTCCTCCGTCTGCCGGCGCTCCGTTATGTCGTCCAAGATGAGTAGCGTCTCTCGCTGCCCGGCCGGGAGGGCGCGCGCGCGGTAGCAGCGCTCTGATGCCCCGTAGCGGAAATCGAAGCTGGACTCCCCGGACTCACCCGCCTTGCCTTTCGCGATCAGGGCGATGAGTTCAGGCGCGCGAAGCGCCCCGTCCGCGTCAGCGCCTTCGAGCCTCTCCGGCGCGTCCCTCAACAGCGGGGCAAACGCGCCGTTCGCGCAGCTGATCTTCCCGTCCGCGCCCACCAGCATCAGACCGCAGGGCGCCGACTGGACGACCGTCAAAAGCTGGTCGCGGTCGTCTGCCAGCTCCCTCATCATCCGTTCCTGCGCCTCCGCGCTCTCCTTCATGGCGCGGGACAGCTCCTCTATCTCCAGGGAACCCCCGGACGGGTAGCGCGGACGCGCGGGCAGCCCGGCCCTCGACGCCAGGGTGAGTTCGCCTATGGGACGCGTGACGCGCCTCACGCCCAAGATCCCGCCTACGACCGCCGCCAGACCGGACAGGACGTGGGCCAGCAGTATGTTCGTCCGAACCTTGCCGAGCAGGTCGTAATACCTCGAAAGGGGCAGGGAACACCGGACAACGAGCGGACCCCCATCCGTCTGAAACGCGCTGGCGTAGTAGAGATAAGGGATGCCCGTCGTCTCGCTGTACCTGCGGTCAGTGCCGTGGCCCTCCAAGAGGGCTTGCCTTACCTCCGGCCTGTCTCGGTGGTTGTCCGTCGAGCCGGCGTCCTGCCCCGTCAGACTGCTGTCGGCCAGTACCGTCCCGTCCGAGCTGATTATCGTTATGCGCACCTCCAGCAGCTCGGACCAGCGGGCAAGCTCCTCGCTGGTGAGGGCGCGGCTGTCCAGCACCTCTTTGATCGCGTCGGCGTCCCTGCTCAGGCCGTCCGTCAGCAGATCGTCTATTTCAGCCCTCATGCCGCGCGTCGCGAACACCCAGCTCAGGATGGCAGCCAGGGCCACGGAGAGCGCCAAAAGCGCGGTGAGCTTCCCCGCCAGCGTCCTAGGCATTGCCGCGCTCCGCTGCATCATCGCCCGACGCCAGCCTGTAGCCGCGCCCGTGGACGGTGAGCAGCAGCTTCGGGGAGTCCGGGTCGTCCTCTATCTTGCGCCTGAGCCTGAATATGTGGACGTCCAGCGTCCTGGTGTCTCCTGCGCGCATCCCCCACACGCGCCTCAGGAGATCTCCCCGCGTCACGGTATGCCCCGCCCTCGCCGCAAGCGCCTCCAGCAGACGGTACTCCGTGGTGGAAAGATCCAGCAGATGTCCGTCCTTATATGCCTCCTCGTGACCTGGGTCTATCCTGAGCGCGCCCGCCTCTGTCACGCCACCCTCGGCAGGGATGCCCGAGCGGCCTAAAAGGTTGCTGACCCGGGCTGACAGCTCCGCTATCGAAAAGGGCTTTCTGACGTAATCCGACGCACCGGCCGCGAAGCCCGCGAGCACGTCCTCCTCGGCGTCACGCGCGGTGAGCATTATGATCGGCGTATCGCGGCTCGCGCGGTCCGCCCTGACGCGGCGGGCAACCTCGAAGCCGTCCAGCCTCGGCAGCATGACATCCAGTATGACGAGATCCGGCGACAGCTCGGACACGGCGTTCAGGGCGGCGTCGCCCTCGAACGCCACGCAGCAGTCATAGCCCTGCCTCGATAGCGCTTCCGCTATCATCTTGCACAGGGACTCCTCGTCCTCCACGATCAAAATCCGCGACGACGGCATCTTCCGCGCCTCATTTGTCATCCGCGCCGGGCAGCGGCCTGCGGAAGTCCGATGCCTTCACGCGTCTGCCCGTCAGCATGTAGCATATCTGCTCGCTTATATTCGTCACATGGTCGCCGGCGCGCTCCAGAAAGCGGGCGACCATGAGCAGCCTGTCAGCGCCCTGTATCACCCCGCGAGTTTCGGTGACGACCTCCAGCAGTTCCTTGAACACCATGTCCTCCAGGCTGTCCACCTCGTCGTCCATCGGGAACACGCTCTCAGCCATAGCGGAATCACGCTCAAGGAGCGACTTCATGACGGTGTCGAGCATCTCCGTGACTTTCTCCCCCATAGGGGCGAGACCTAAAAGCGGCTTTATGCGGACATCGAGGCCTATCGTCGTTTTAGCTACGCTGACGGCCAAGTCCGAAATCCGCTCGAGGTCGAGGGCTATCCTTATGCACGCCTCCAGTGAGCGGAGATCCATCGCCACCGGCTGGTAGCGCGCTATGATCTGAAAACTTTCGGTGTCTATCGTGAGCGCCAGCTCGTCTATAGCGTCGTCGCCGTCTTTGACCTTCCGCGCCAGCGCCTTGTCGTGATGCGACAGCGCCCAGACCGAGTCGGACAGAGCCCTTTGCGTGAGGCTCGCAAGCTCGAAGAGCTTCGAAAAGAGTTCGTCCATCTCCATGTCCCTGTACCTCTCCATCTCCAGCGCTCCCTTATCCAAATCTTCCTGTTATGTAGTCCTCTGTCCGTTTGTCTTGCGGGGTCGTGAAAATTTTCGTGGTAGGCCCGTGCTCGACAAGCTCCCCCATGAGGAAAAAAGCCGTATGGTCTGAAACTCTCGCGGCCTGCTGCATGTTGTGCGTGACTATGACGACAGTATAAATTTTTTTCAGTTCACGGGCAAGCTCCTCGATCCTGGCGGTCGCCATGGGATCGAGCGCCGACGTGGGCTCGTCCATGAGCAGCACCTCCGGCTCGACTGCGATGGCGCGGGCGATGCAGAGTCTCTGCTGCTGCCCGCCGGAGAGGGACGATGCCTGAGCGTCCAGCCTGTCCTTTACCTCTTCCCAGAGTCCGGAGTTCCGAAGGGATCTCTCCACGATCTCGCCCAGCCTCCCTCTGTCCCGTTCGCCCAAGAGCTTCGGGCCGTAGGCGACGTTCTCGCGGATCGAGAAGGGGAAGGGGTTCGGCCTCTGGAACACCATGCCCACCCTGCGGCGGAGCGATGTCACGTCCACGTCCGGCGCGTAGACATCCCTGCCATCCAGCAACACGCGCCCCGTTATCTCCACACCGCGCACGAAGTCATTCATCCTGTTGAGGCATCTCAGGAACGTACTCTTGCCACAGCCCGACGGGCCAATGAAGGCCATCAGCGAGTTCTCCTCGATGTCCAGCGTCACGTCCCTGAGCGCAGGGGGATCTCCCCTGGAGTACGAGAGGGACAGGGATTCCACCGTCAGTTTGGCCTGGCTCATAGCACGTCCTTCCTCAGGCGCGAGCGTGCCGCCATGCCTGTTATCGATATCCCCAGCACCACCGCCAGCAGCACCAAAATAGTCCCGTATTGCAGGGGGGTCGTCCGCTCGATGTTCGTGCCGGCGGTGGCCAGCACGTACACATGATACGGCAATGCCATGACCGAATCGAAAAGGTTGCGCGCGAAGCCCGGCGCGAAGTACACCGCCCCCGTAAACATTATCGGCGCCGTTTCGCCCGCGACGCGCCCCACGCTCAGTATGCCTCCAGTTATTATGCCGGGGAACGCCGTTGGCAGGACGACGCCGTAAATCGTCTGCCACTCCGTCGCGCCAAGCGCGCGGGCGGCGTCGCGGTAGTCCTGCGGCACGTTAGCGAGCGCGGTCTCCGACGCGGTGACGATGGTTGGCAGAACCATGCACCCAAGCGTGAGGCCCGCCGACAGCAGGCTCGTCCCGAAGCGGAGAAACGCGCAGAAGAAGGCCAGCCCGAACAGCCCCAGCACTACGGACGGGATGGACGCGAGACTTCTCATCGCGAGCCGGAGCGTCTTCTTCAGCGCCCCGCCGCGCGCGTACTCGTTGAAGTACACCGCCGTGGTGACCCCGACGGGGAAGGCAAAGCACATCGACACTAATATGAGCTGGAGCGTCCCAACTATCGGCGTGACTATGCCGCCCTCGGTCATCCCGTTCCTGGGCGGCTCTGTCACGAACTCCCATGAAAGCGTACCGCCCCCCTTCGCCGCCAGGAAGGCTATGATGGAGCAGAGGACCGCAGCCACGAAGGCCATAGCTGCCCAGAGCAAAAACGTCGAGAGCGAATCCGTGATTTTCCTCCAGACAGCGTAGCCTGGGCGTAGGCCGCTCATGTCGCGAGGCTCGCCCAAGCTGGGCTGTGACGCCAGAAGCGCTTTCGAGCCGCCCTCGCAGCCAGCTTTCTTCACATCAATTCGCCTCCCTCCGCGATTCGATTTTTATCACAAGCACATTGAGTACAAGGGTGAACAAGAGAAGGATGCAACCCATGAAAAACAGGGCGTGGTAGTGGCCAGAGCCGACGGAGGTCTCGCCCATCTCAGCCGCGACCGCCGAGGTCAGGGGGCGCACGGGGTCGAACACAGACTCCGGTAGCAGCGCCGCGCCTCCGGAGGCCATCAGTACGACCATCGTCTCCCCCAGGGATCTCATCACGCCGAGTATCGCGGCCTGAGCGATCCCGCGCGAAGCCCCCGGCAGCACGACCTTGAACATCGTCTCGCATCGCGTCGCGCCCAGCGCGTATGAAGCATCGCGCTGGGACTGCGGCACAGCGTGCAGGCTCTCCTCCGACAGGGTAGCGACCGTCGGCAGGATCATCACACCGAGGAGCATCGACGCGTTCATCAGGTTCAGGCCAGACAGAAGCTCCAGCCTGACCTGCAAATACGGCGCGATTACCGTCATTCCGATAAACCCCAGGACGACGGACGGGAGGAACCCCAGTATCTCCAAGGTTATCTTGAAAAAGCCGCTTATCCGCTTCGGGCATATTTCTGTGAGAAAGAGCGCCAGCGCCACCCCGAATGGGATGGCGAGAACGGACGAGACGAGGGTCACCGCCATGGAACCAGCGATCAGCGGCATCATGCCGAAGAGGGGAGGGCTGGACACGGGATACCATAGCCTGCCCGCCGCAAGCTCCGTTATGGACGCGTCCCTTAAGATCGGCATCCCTTCCTTCATGAGGAAGAGGAGTATGAACACCATCACCAGGATGCCAGACATCGCTACGGCGGTGATGACCCGGCGGGGCGCCGCTTCGCTCAGGTTGCGTCTGCCCTCTTCCCTCCCCGGCATACGGGTTATCCTACTTGAGCGTCACAAAGCCTTCGCGGGCGACGTACTTCTGGCCGTCGTCGCTTACGAGGAAGTCGAGATACTTTTTTACCTCCCCGGTGGGGTTGCCGTCGGTGTACATGAAGAGCTTCCTGCTGGTGATGATCGTTCCGGAGCGCGCGACATCAGGCGTACCCTTTACGCCCTCGATGGTGAGCGCCTTGACGATTTTTTCGTTCACATACCCCAGGCTGTCGTAGCCGATGGAGAGCGTGTTGCCGGCCACGGACTGAACCAGCGCGCCGGAGGAGGCCGATATGAGCGCCCTCGGTGTCACAGGCGTGCCCTCCATTATCTTCTCGTTCCACACCTCGTAGGTCCCGGAGCTGGTATCCCGCCCAATCACGGCTATGCTCTTATCAGGGCCGCCGACCTCTTTCCAGTTCGTGATCTTGCCGGAGTAGATGTCGCGGAGCTGATCCGCCGTGAGGTCGCTTACCGGGTTCGACGGATGGACTATCGGCACGATGCAGTCCACAGCCACTATGTGCTGCACCGGATTGCGCCCCTTCTCCTTCGCCGCCGTGATTTCCTCCGCTTTCATCTCTCGGCTCATGGCCGCTATGGATGTCACGCCGTCGATCAAGGCCTTCGCCCCGTTGCCGCTGCCCCCTCCCGACACCGATACGCGTGTGCCGGGGCTGATCTTCATGAACGCCTCAGCCGTCGACTGTGCGAACGGCAGGATCGTCGTGGATCCGTTGATAGACAGCTCCTCGGCCGCCCACGCGGCGCCTGAGAAGAAGGCCGCCGCCAAAACCGCAAAACACAACGCCGCTGCTCTGCTTTTCCTCATGAACATTCCTCCAGTGCGTGATTTTTTCTGTAGCACTGGAAGCATACGGCGTTCTTGATAAGCGCCCGTTACAGTAATGTTACAGGATTCTTACGATGCAGGGGCAGGAGGGCTGCGTCAAAAAAATCCCCTGTGGCTGGAACATGGCACAGGGGATATGCCGCGTTTCTGAGGACTTTGGTAAAAAAAGAGTCAGTTCATGAACTCGCGTATTTTTTCGACGGGCAGCTCAGTGCTCTTCGCGATGATATCCATCGAGACCCCGTTAGCCAGCAGATTGCGGGCAACTTCTAGCTTGCCTTTTTCGATGCCCCTTTCGATGCCCCTTTCGATGCCCTTTTCGATGCCCTTTTCGATACCCACCTTTGTGTAATATTCCTCCGCTATGGATACGTACACGATCTTTCCCTCCCTATCGAGTTGTCCCTGGAATTCCCTGAACCTCGCTTTCAGCTCCGCGTCCTTCAGGTTCGTTATCCTCTCCATAAAAAGCATGAGGCTGCGCTTGTCGTCCATGCCCCACCCGCGTTCGGCGAGAAGCTCCGTGGCTGTACGCAGGTAATTGTATTTTTGGATTTCCTTCCTGCTCTGTAGCGCGTGTTTCGCCGCGTAGAGAAATACGTCTATGGGGTTCTCGCTCGACGTGAGCTCGTCGTCGTCCAGCTCGGAGAGCACGAGGTTATTGTACTCGTAAACCGTCCTAGTGCCATAGCGACTGTGCGAATAATACGAAGGCTCCCCCCTGGGGCGTCTGTCCGTGATTATCGCTACGGCTGCCAGTTCGCGCCTGTAATGCCCGTATATGAGACATTTGTAAAAATACATCCTCTCGGGCAGATCGCCGCCGCCGCTGGACGATTGTATCTCAAAGTG
>JAIRNC010000118.1 GCA_031258255.1 Synergistaceae bacterium | reverse complement strand
GCGCTGACGAGCCTACCGTCCGGGCTGACCTCGATTGGCAACAGTGCGTTTCAATCCTGTACTAACCTTGCGCTGACGAGTCTGCCGTCCGGGCTGACCTCGATTGGCATGGGTGCGTTTGAGTTCTGTACTAGCCTTGCGCTGACGAGTCTGCCGTCCGGGCTGACCTCAATTGGCGGCCTTGCGTTTAACGGTTGCACGAACCTTGCGCTGACGAGCCTACCGTCCGGGCTGACCTCGATTGGCAACAGTGCGTTTCAATCCTGTACTAACCTTGCGCTGACGAGTCTGCCGTCCGGGCTGACCTCGATTGGCAACAGTGCGTTTCAATACTGTACTAACCTTGCGCTGACGAGTCTGCCGTCCGGGTTGACCTCGATTGGCTTGGGTGCGTTCTTTTTCTGCCAGGGCCTGACGCTGACGAGTCTGCCGTCCGGCGTGACATCAATTGACAGTAATGCGTTTAACAATTGTACGGGTCTGACGTGGCTGGATATGTCCTCCTGCGCGGCTCTGACTGGAATCGATCACTACGCGTTTCGAAATTGCTCCTCGCTCGTGGTCGTCGCAATGCCGCCAAGTCTACCAGCAACCATTGATACGGAAGCTTTCAACACGCCTGGCCTGGTTTTCCTGGTGCCGAGTACGACTGCGTACACAGCCTGGACGCCACCGGCAGGAACCAAAGTATACATAACCGACGGGACGCTGGTTCCGGACGGCACTGCGTCGGTGTCGGCCGGTGGAAACATCTCGCTTTCCTGCGGAAATGTCCCAGGCGCGACATACCAATGGGAGAAAGAAACAAGCCCTGGGGTATGGACTCCGATATCGGGAGCAACTGGCAGAACCTACACGAAAAACGGCGCGATAGCATCAGACAGCGGGGTTTACAGATGCGTGATCACCAGATCCCCCGCATCGTTCAGAAACTCAATCATTGTAACAGTAGGCGTTGGCTCATCCCACACGGTAACATTCGATTCCCAGGGCGGCAGCGCCGTCGCGGCGATGAACGCGATCCCTGGCGCGACGATAACCGTCCTGGCGGTGCCGACCCGCCCAGGGTATTCCTTCGTCGGCTGGTACAAAGAAGCGGCCTGTGTAACCCCGTGGGATTTCTCGACGGACACGGTGACATCCGACATAACGCTCTACGCCAAGTGGGAGGGCGCCGGCGCATTACCGCCCGGGGCGGTCAGTTCAATAGAAATAGGCAACTTTCCGCTCACGCTCGCGCCGGGGAGTTTCTTCACCGCTACTCTGGATTACGCCGCGTCTGGCGGAGACGCGCCGGACCCGGTGCCGGCTTTGAGCGTCAGCCTGGACATCGCCAGCGCGGCGCTCGTCTCGGTCGATGCCGTATCCCCGTATGAAGCCGTCGTGACGGCATTGCCGCAGGATCCTTATATCGCGCGGAGCGCTCCCGACAACAGCGCGGTCTACGGGGAAGCGGTCATAAACTTCACGGCGACACAGACCGTCGGAGACACGACGCACCAGAAGACCGCGGCTGTGCCGCTCGTGATCGCGGACGAGCTTGCCACGTACGTTGACGCGTCCGAGCAGGCGGAAGACGAGTTTAAGGAGGCCAACGCGGGGCTCGCCCCCAGCGACGAGTTCATCCTGCCCGGCAACGCCCAGCGGCCGATAACGTCCCTCGACCCGGACTGGGTTTTACTGACGCGCCTCGACATGGCGAGCATAGAAATACAAAAACCAGTGTCAGAGGTGTTGCCGATGTGCTTCGAACACGCGAACAAGGACGCGGCGGACATAGACATCTACGTGCGGGGGCTTGTCCCGGACGGCAGGAAGGCGCTCCTGCCGCTCACGTTCAGCGTGACGGTCCGCGAGGAAATCCTCGTCGGCATCTTTGAGGGCGACACGGCGCTTGCGGAGCGGGTACTGTCGGCCCCCCTGGACTGTCTCGACGAGATATTCGATAAGATAGTCATCCAGAAGGAGATAAGGCAGGGTTCCCGCAAGGGCTGGTACACGCGCCTCGTGAGCGGCGTCCTGAAACCCCGTGAGGCGGTGGACAAAGGCATACTGGAGGTGACCGGCGGGGAAGCGCTCACGCTCAGGCTCTCGTACTACGTGCTGGACGACGAGATCCTGGAGGCTTTCGAGCAGGACGGGTACCTGATCGTGCCGGACGGCGACAACGACATGAACATACGCGACCCGATCTGGGTGAACACATGGAAGCCGGGCTACGCGCCGGGGGACAACACGATGCAGGGGCAGGGCGGCAGCGGCGGCAGCGGTGGCGGGTGCGCGAGCGGCGCCGCGGCGCTTCTGGCAATCGCGGCGTGTGCGGCTTTCGTGCGGCTGGGAGGGCAGGAAAAATCCCTGAGCCGCCGCAAGCCCGGCAAGGATGCCGTGTTCCCGAAGGAGTGATACCGAGATGCGGCGGCGGGGGCGATTTCGCCCCCGCCGCCGTCTTGCGTCTAGTTTTTCGTCCGATCGCCGCGTTTTATGCTTTCTTCAGGCTGAGAACCTTGCTCTCGGAAGCCTGGAACCTCGGCGCCGTGATGTGGATCATGCCGTTTTCGAACGTGGCCTCGGCCTTCTCCGTGTCTATCTCGAACGGCAGCGTAACCTCGTAATTGAAGCTGTGCGTGGATTTCCTGCTGTACCACGTCCTGCCTTCGTCCTGATCGCCCTTCTCATCCGCTTTCTGAGCGCTCTTGATCGATACCCGGTCGCGGGACGTCCTGATCTCAAGCTCGTCCGGGTTTATCCCGGGAACCTCTATGGACAGATACAGCTTCCCGTCCTTCTCGTAGAGGTCGAAATCCCTGAGACCGCGAGCGCCGTCCGCGCTGCCAGACCAGAAGAGCCTGTCGATAAGATCGTCGAACTCCCTCGTGACCCTGAGCGGCGTTGCCTGCGCAAGCCTCCTGTGCGTAAATGGCGACAATTCAAACATCTCTGCTACCTCCTTATTTTTAATGCAATATTAGTGTATCTCCGTGTTGCCAGTTAAGCCTAACCTTCATTGACTAAACTGATAATATATCAGATGTTAACGTTTGTCAATAGGAAAATTGATATTTTTTGACCTTAATATTTCATCGTCTTTACCGCTTAACGGGGCTGTTGCGCCCTCGCACCCCGGCCGCCCTTTATGATAAAATACACTCAATCTGCTATATATTGGGGGAATTGAGATGCTGAGATTTTCGGGGATTCTGGCGCTCGGGCTCGCGGCGGCGCTTCTGGCCGGCTTGCCGGCCTTTTGCGCCCCCAGGCTGCAAGAGGGCAGGATAGACCTGTCGGAGGGGCTCTCCTTCGAGAAGTACATAACGACGGGCAGCGGCGCGCAGCTGGGGAGCGCATTGGAGAGGGTTTCGTCGACCAGTCTCTCCGAACCCTTCGCGGGCTTCGTGAAGGGGATCCGCACGCCGCTCGTGCTGGTCGCCTTCACCGACATATCCTGCCCGGACTGCGCAAGGACGATACCGTTCGTCCACGCGGCGACCCTTGCCAATCCGCTCGTGCGGGCCGTTTACTTCAAGCGCGACGACGCGGCCAGGCAGTTCATGAGGGCGCAGACGGGAAAGGCGTCCGTCCCCACGATATTCGTGACGGACGAGACCGGCGCCCTCGTAGGCGGCGTCTACGTCGAGTACCCCCGGAAGGTGCAGGCGCTGATCGATGCCTCCGTCTCCGACGACGAAACTGCCGGCCACAGGAAAGATCTCAGGAGCGGGCTGTACGACGACGAGATCGAAAGCGACCTCCGCGAGCTTATCGAGGGCGCGATAGCGAATCTAGGGGCGCGGTAGCCCGGCGCCCCTCAAACCATTATAAGGGATAAGATCACTCGTAAGCTTTGACGAACACGTTCATCACGGCTTGCTTGGACGGCACCCCCTCGTGCAGCTTTTCGTCCCCGACGTAGAATGTAGGGACGTAGTAGTAGTCGAACTCAGCCGCGTATTCCGGGTCCAGCCGCTCGTCGACCTGCTTGAACGGGATCTCCTTGTATTCCGGGTGCGCGGCCAGTATCTCGTCCATCATCTCGATGGCCTTCTTGCAGTGTGGACAGCTGGACATCATAAAGAACTTGATTTCTTTCATTGTCGGAATCTCCTCCTTCTGGGCGTCTCTTTTCACAGCGCGTCTATTGTACCTCCTGCCAATAGTAGATTATAATAAATCCCTGTTGTAAAGCGACGAACTACGGAGGCGATAGGGAGCATGGCATATGACTTCAGGGCCATTGAACCGAAATGGCAGAGAAAATGGGAGGAAACGGGCGCGTTCCACGTTGAGACGGCCTCTGGAGGGCCTAAGTTCTACTGCCTGGAGATGTTCCCTTACCCCAGCGGGGCGCTCCACATGGGACACCTCAGAAATTACTCCATCGGAGACCTCACCGCGCGCTTCCTTCGCATGAACGGATACAACGTGATGTACCCGATAGGGTTCGACTCGTTCGGGATGCCGGCCGAAAACGCGGCGATCAAGATGAAGACGCACCCCGCCGTGTGGACTAAAAAGAACATCGCCCACGAGATCGATCAGCTGAAATCGATGGGATGCAGCTACGACTGGCGCAGGCTGGTCAAAACATTCGAGCCAGATTACTATAGATGGAGCCAGTGGTTCTTCCTCCAGATGTACAAAAGAGGCCTGGCCTATCGCAAACACGCCCCGGTCAACTGGTGCGAGACGTGCGGCACCGTCCTCGCCAACGAGCAGGTCATAGGCGACGGCGTCTGCTGGAGGTGCGAGACGCCGGTGGTGAAACGCGGGCTGGATCAGTGGTTCCTGCGGATTACGGACTATGCGGAGGAACTGCTCGAATACCTGGACAAACTCCCCGGATGGCCCGAACGGGTGCTAACCATGCAGAGGAACTGGATCGGGCGCTCCGAGGGCGTCAGGTTCGATATCGAAATAGCCGGTACGGGTCTCAACATAGAGGCGTTCACCACGAGGATAGACACCATCTTCGGCATAACGTTCGTGGCCTTGGCGGCCGAGCATCCCGTCGTGGAGGAGCTCGCCTCGCGCTCCGACGGGGCCAAACGCGCCGAGATGCTGGACTTCGCCGCCAGGATGTCGCAGCGCAGCGCCATCGAGCGGACTGCCGTAGGCGGCGACAAGATGGGCATGGATACGGGCTTCAAGGCCATAAACCCCGTCAACGGCGAACTCGTCCCCGTCTGGATCGCGGACTATATCCTAATGGACTACGGCACCGGGGCGATAATGGGCGTCCCGGCGCACGACCAGCGCGACTTCGACTTCGTGAGGAAGTTCGGCCTGGGGATCATCCCGGTCGTGAGGCGCGAGGGCGAGCCGATACCGAACCCGGACGAGATGACCGAGGCGGCGGAGGCCGACGGCGTATCGTGCAACTCTGGCCAGTTCGACGGGTTGCCGACGCCGGTGGCGATAGAGCGCATATCCGCCTGGTTTGAGGAGAAGGGCCTGGGGAAGCGCGAGACGCAGTACCGTCTGCGCGACTGGCTGATATCGCGCCAGCGCTACTGGGGGACGCCCATCCCGGTAGTTTACTGCGACCGGTGCGGGATAGTCCCTGTGCCGGAGGAGTCCCTCCCTGTGGAACTGCCGCTTGACGCCACCGTCCCGGAGAACGGGGGCAACGCGCTCTTGGGATGCCCGGACTGGATAAACACTACCTGCCCCGAGTGCGGCGGACAGGCGAGGCGGGAGACCGACACCATGGACACGTTCATCTGCTCGTCCTGGTACTTCTTCCGTTACCTCTCCCCGGGATACGGCGAAGCGCCGTTCAGGAGCGACGACGCGAAATACTGGATGCCTGTGGATCTGTACATAGGCGGTATAGAACACGCCTGTCTCCACCTCATATACGCGAGATTCTTCACCAAGATGATATCCGACCTCGGCATCATCCCCCCCGACATACGCGAGCCGTTCACGGGGCTTCTGACCCAGGGGATGGTGATCAAGGACGGCGCCAAGATGTCGAAGTCGCTGGGCAACGTGGTGGATCCTGACGAGATCATTAACAGATACGGCGCGGACACGGCGCGGCTCTTCATCCTCTTCGCCGCTCCGCCCGACAGGAGCCTCGACTGGTCCGACAAGGGGGTCGAGGGCGCGAGCAGGTTTCTGAACAGGGTGTTCCGCCTCATTGAGGGGAAGGCCGACGGCTTGAGGTCGGCGCCCAGAAAGCACGTCCCGATGAGCGCCATAGAATCCGAGCAGGCGCGAGGCTTGAAGCGTCTCATACACTCGACAATCGACCGCGTGACGCGCGACATCAGGGACGAACGCCAGTTCAACACGGCGGTCGCGCGGATGATGGAGCTCACGAACGGGCTTGCGGCGTATAAGCCCGCCGACGCGACGGAGTGGGCTATTTTCCGTGAGGGCGCCGAGTCGCTATTGCTCTGTCTCAGCCCCTTCTGCCCGCACATCACAGAAGAGCTTTGGGAGATGATCGGCCAGAGCGGCGTCCTCTCGCTCTCCCCTTGGCCCGAAGCGGACCGTGACGCGCTAGACGTAGACAAGGTCACAGTCGTGCTCCAGATAAACGGCAAGCTCCGCGAGCAGTTCGAGATGCCCCCGGGCCTGGACAGGGATGAGCTCGCCAGGCGCGTGATGGAGCTGGACAAGACGAAAAAACGGATAGAGGGCAAGGAGGTCATAAAGGTGATCGCCGTGCCTGACAAGCTGGTCAACATCGTGGTAAAGGGATAACAGGCACATGCCGCACCTCCGCCTAATAACCGGGCCCGGCACGGCGCAGAGGAGGCTCGTAGCAAAGGAGCTTGCCGCGCTTGCCGCGAAGGGGTACGAGCTGGGTGCCAGGACGGAGGGCGGCGACTGGCGTTCGCTTCTCACCGAAAACAGGGGGCGGGGGCTGTTCGGCGAGCGCAGCGTCATCGTGGTCGAGGAAGCCCAGAAACTCGGCCTCATGCCGGAGAACCTGGCCCCGCTCATGGAGAGCGAGGACGCGCCGGTGGTGATCCTCCTGGTGGCGAAATCGGAGATACCTGCCATCATCCCGAAGGCGCTTTCGGGGAGATGCTCTCACTTGAAGGCGGAGGAGCCGTCGCCCTGGTCGAAGGACCGGGACGTCATCGTGGCTGACGCCGCCAGGCGGCACGGCGTCGTCATAGGGCGTGAGAGCGCCGCCCTCATCAAGGAGCTGTTCGAGGACTCTGGCGAGATAGCGAGCGAGTCCGACAAGGTGGCCTCGTTCTGCGCCGCTTCCGGGCGGCGGGAAGTGACGCGCGATGATGTCGAGGCGCTCTGTCTGTCAAGCGGTGGCAAGAGCCTCCTGAAGCTGCTGGACGGCATCTGCGCCGGGCAAGTCGCCCAGAGCCTGGCAAGCCTCGGCGCGCTGGCGTCCGGCGGCGAGCTGCTGCCGACTCTGAGCGCGCTCCACAACAGGATGCGAATAGCGCTTTACTCAGCGGCGTTCCCCAGGGAACGCGGGCTGTTCGCGAAAGCCCTTGGCGCCAAGGATTACGCCTCCCGCCAGGCTGACCGCGCCGTCTCCCTCTACGGACATGACAAGCTGCTCGAGTTCGTCACCGGGCTGATGCTGATCAACTCGAACGAGAAGAGCGGCGCTGGCGCCTCGTGGCGGGACTTAGACGCGCTAGTGATAAATCTCATGTCAGGCTTGAGGGCGTGACCATCAAGACAGAGGTTCAAGGCTACGACGTATTTGGAAGGGGGTGAACGTTATGTCTGTCACAAAGACGATAAAAATCGAGGGCATGTCATGCCAGCACTGCTCCGCAGCCGTCGAAAAGGCGCTGTCGTCCCTTCCGGGGGTCAGCGCGACGGTGGATCTGGACGCGGGGACGGCCACGGTGGTGGCGACGCGAGAGGTCTCTGACGCCGAACTGCGGAAGGCCGTGGAGGAAGAGGATTACGAGGTGGTCTCCATATCCTGAACGTATGGAGCAGACAAAAAATAACGGCGCGACCGCCATTTTGACGCGCCGTTTTTTCGTGCCTTCGCTAAAACGACGCCTTAACCGGCGTTCTCCAGAGCGGCGGCCGCGAGCGCCATCTTTGACTTCCTGCGCGCGGCGGTGTTGCGATGAATAACGCCCTTTGTCACGGCTTTATCGAGTGCGCTCTGAGCCTCGTCCAGACGCTTCGCCACCGTCTCCTTGTCCTTGCCCTTCAATGCCGCGAGAAAGTTCTTCGCCACAGTCTTGCAGCGCGTCTTCCAGTAACGGTTGTAGAGCCTGTTCTTCTCGGCGATCAGTACGCGTTTCGCGGCTGATTTCTTATTCGGCACTGCCATCACCTCCTTCTTCAAAAACGAGTGAAATAATATCACACTTCCATGCCCTTGCGCAAGGCTTCGAGGCACTTGACAACGGGGGCGGAGTGTTGTATAAATTACGCTATCGGGTTTGAGTGATGGGTTAAGGCCATTTTGGCGTCCGCGTGGCGCGGCGGGTGATGATTGGCGTCAGTTCAAAAAGAGGGAGGCAGAGGGGCATGAGGTTGGACTTCGCGGCTGTTCGCGGTTTCGATGATCGTCTTGTCACGCTGTTCTCCTTTACCGGCACGGATCCCGGGACACATGGGGTCTGTGCGGATGTCGCGTTTAGAGGGGTTTAAAGGGCGCGACAGATCGTATGGCGGCATGTGAGACCGGGGTCCTGCGGGATCCCGGTCTTTTTTTGTAGAGCGAGATCAGCAAAAATCTCAAGAGAAGGTGGGAAAACGGTGGGTTATTATCAAGGGGAAGTAGAATGCGCCGAGCGTGAGGCAATGAGGGAGCTTCAATCGAAGAGGCTCGTGGAGAACGTCGCGCACGTTTACGAGAACGTGCCGCACTACAGGAAGAAAATGGACGACAAGGGCGTCGCGCCCGGTGATATCAAGTCCGTCGACGACCTCTACAAGCTGCCGTTTTTGACGAAGGACGACCTGAAGGACGCCTATCCTTACGGATATTTGGCCGTCCCTCTCTCCGAGGCGGTCAGGATCCAGTCCACAAGCGGCACCACCGGCAAGAGGGTCGTGGCCTTCTACACCCATGGCGACATCGACCTGTGGGAGGATTGCTGCGCCCGGGCGATAATGGCTGCCGGCGGCGGCAGGGACGACGTGGTCCACGTCTGCTACGGCTACGGCCTTTTCACCGGCGGGCCGGGGCTTAACGGCGGGTCGCACAGGGTAGGCTCGCTCACCCTGCCCATGTCCTCAGGGAACACTGAGAGGCAGATTCAGTTCATGACCGACCTCGAAGCGACGATCCTCTGCTGCACGCCGTCCTACGCGGCTTTCCTGGCCGAGAGTATAATAGAGCAGGGGCTGCGCGGGCAGATCAAGCTGAAGGCTGGCATATTCGGCGCTGAGGCGTGGAGCGAGGAGATGCGCCGCGACATAGAGGCGCGGCTTGGCATAAAGGCCTACGACATATACGGGCTGACGGAGATATCAGGGCCGGGCGTATCATTCGAGTGTTCGGATCAGACGGGGATGCACGTGAACGAGGATCACTTCATACCGGAGATCATCGACCCGGAGACTGGGGAAGTGCTGCCGGACGGCCAGCGCGGCGAGCTCGTGTTCACCTGCATCACGAAGAAGGCGTTCCCCCTGCTGAGGTACAGGACGCGCGACATCTGCGTGTTGAGCCGGAAGCCCTGCTCCTGCGGGAGGACGCTCGTGAAGATGTCGAGGCTGATGGGCAGGACGGACGACATGCTCATAATAAGGGGCGTCAACGTCTTCCCGTCCCAGATCGAGACAGTGCTGCTGAGCTGCGGGTTCCAGCCGAACTACCAGATCGTGCTCGACAGGGTTCACCACACCGACACGTTCGAGGTGCGCGTCGAGCTCACGTCCGAGATGTTCTCCGACACGGTAAAGGGCATATCGACGAAGGAGAACGAGCTGGTGTCGGCCATGCGGGCGATGCTCGGCATCTCGCCAAAGGTCACGCTCGTCGCGCCCCGCAGCATCGCCCGCAGCGAGGGCAAGGCCGTCCGCGTGATCGACAATCGCAAGATATAATTCTAATTCCAAATCAACTCATAATAGACGAGTTGATTTGAAAAAAACCTCAACACTTCGTGTTGGACGCAACATTGCGTTGCGCTATTCCGATTCTAAATCAAATTATGATCCATTTGATTTAGAACCGGAATAAATAACTGAGGAGGCATGATCATGACAATTGAGCAGATCTCAGTGTTTTTGGAAAACAAGCCGGGGCGTCTCGCGGAAATCACCAAGCTAATCGGTGACGCCGGAGTAGACCTTCGCGCCATGTCCCTTGCCGACACGGCGGATTTCGGGGTGCTGCGCCTCATGGTGGACGACCCTGAGAAGGTGCGGGAACTTCTGCTGGGCGTTGGGTGCGCCATCTCGGTCACGCAGGTGCTGGCGGTGCGCATCGCCGACAAGCCTGGGAGCCTGGCCGGCGTGCTGGCCGTGCTGGCTGACGCGGCGATCAGCGTCGAGTACGCCTACGCCTCCATAACCCGCGACAAGGAGAACGCCTATGTCATCCTCCGCGTTAACGACAACGACCGCGCGCTCGAGACCTTGAGCGCACACGGCATAAAGGCCGCCAGCGCCAAGGAACTCTTCAACGGGGGCTAGAAAGAGCGATCTATGGCCGCGAGACGCCTGAAGGGGCAGATGTTCGAACCCTTGCGGCGTCTGGCGGCCTTGCAGCGGCTAACGAATTAACGGGCGCTTCGCGAGAGAAATTCGAAGATGCCCTTCATGAAGTACGGCGCGTCGTCTGGCCTGCGGCTGGAGATCATGTTGCGATCAACGACGACAGGCTCGTCGATCCAGATCGCGCCGGCGTTCACCAGGTCATCCTTTATGCCTACGGTCGACGTCATCCTGAAACCCTTGCAGACGCCGGCCGAGGCCGGTATCCACCCGCCGTGGCAGATGTGAGCCACGAGCTTGCCGGCGGACATGAAGGCGCTGGTGAGCGCTTTTACGCTCTCCATGCGCCGTAGCTTGTCCGGCGCGAAACCGCCGGGGATGACGAGCCCCGTGAAGTCGCCCTCCGTCACGTCGTCGATGGCGGCGTCGCTCACGCAGGGGTAGCTGTGCTTGCCGCTGTAGAGCGTCCCAGCTTTCGGCCCCGCCACCGTGACCGCCGCGCCCGCTTCTATCAGCCGGAGTTTCGGGTACCAGAGTTCGAGATCCTCGTACAGGTCGTCAACGAAAATCAAAAATCTGCCGTTTATTGCGCCCATCCTCAACGCCTCCTAGTATTTTTTCCGTATGAGCTTGTATCTCACTTGTCCTAAGCCGATACTCTCGGCGTAAGCCAAGCTCTCCTGCCAGTGCGCCTCGGGTGCCAGCAGCAAAAATTTGTCGAGCCCCTTGCCGCCATGTTCGTCGATGTGCTTGTCGAGGACCGATGAGGGGTTTATCGGCGCCTCCTTCACGAGGATGGCCGACGCGGCGTCGATGGCCACAGGGTCGCGGGAGGCGAGGAAGCCGATGCCCGGCACTATCGGGATATCGTTGTAGCCCACGCAGTCGCAGAGCGGCGAGACGTCCGTGATGACGTTTATGTGGATATGCTCCCTGCCCTTGAGCGTTGCATATGCGTACTCCGCGATGCGCTCGCCGAGCGCCTGCCCGCCCTGATCCCAGGCCATGCGGGCCGCGCCGAAGTTGCAGACAGCGACGCACTGCCCGCATCCGACGCACTTCTTCTTGTCGATTTTGGCCTTGCGCGACGCGTCGAGCGTTATC
The DNA here is from genome assembly GCA_031258255.1 of Synergistaceae bacterium. Taxonomy (GTDB): domain Bacteria; phylum Synergistota; class Synergistia; order Synergistales; family Synergistaceae; genus JAIRNC01. The sequence goes on along the minus strand of JAIRNC010000118.1, from coordinate 1,404 downwards.
GCCTCGTAAGCGCAGTGGGAGACGCACTGTCCGCAGCCCGTGCAGTTTTCGCGCTTGATCTTCGGCGTGCTGCCGCTGTGCATCTGATATTTCCCCTCGCGGGAGCCGCTGCCCATGCCGATGTTTTTGAGCGCGCCGCCGAACCCGGTCTCGACGTGCCCCTTGAAGTGGTTGAGCGATACGATCACGTCGGCCTCGGCGACGGCTGACGCGATGTAGGCTTTCTGGAAGTGCTTCATGTTTATCTCGACCGCCCTGTGGTCGTACCCGCGCAGCCCGTCTGCGATAATGACAGGGCATCCCAGCGATGCCTCGTGGTAGCCGTTTTCGGTGGCCGCCCGCAGGTGCCGCGCCGCGTCCGCGCGCTCCCCCTTGTAGAGCGTGTTCGCGTCCGTGACGAACGGCAGCCCGCCCAATTCCTTTATGACCGCAGCTATGCGCGCGGCATAGTTGTGGCGCAGGAAGGCCAGATTGCCCGGCTCGCCGAAGTGAACCTTGATCGCCACGAGCTTGTCCTTAAAGCCCATTTCTCGCAGGCCGGCGGCTGATGCCAGCCGCTCCATCTTGTCCGCGAGGCCGACGCCCCCGGCGGTGGAGAAGTCCGTGAAGTACACGAGAGATAAATCGCTTGCCGCTTTGCGCATACAGAAGCCCCTCTTTGCCTTTAGTATGGTTCATGGTATCTTACTACTGGCAGGGCTTTCGTGACAATACGTGGGGGGCGGATTGATTGGGCGGCATTTGCAGGAAGCGGGTTCTGATAAGCGGCAGGGTTCAGGGCGTCGGCTTCAGGTGGCACACGCTTGACCGCGCGGAGTCGCTGGGCCTCTCAGGCTGGGTGCGGAACCTGCCGGACAGGCGTGTAGAGGCAGTGTTTCAGGGCGATGGGGATCTAGTGGACGACATGGTGGAGTGGTGTCGCAGAGGCGCCCCGGCGGCTTCTGTAAAGAGCGTGTCCGTCGAGGACGAACCAGTATCCCACGGTGACAGCGGTTTTTACGTGGAGTGAAAATTTTTTGACCCATCAGATGCATACTCGCGCTATGGGCTTTATCGTATCCAGAGGAAATATAAAACATCTCAATAAATCCTTCCAGTTCAGCAAAAGACGCGCCCAAGAAACCAAATACGCGCCAAACAAACACTAAATCCGCGTTTGGCGCGCATTCGTCGGCAATGCGAGGGATTGCTGGACGAGCGCCCGGAAGCGTACTTACGGTACGCTCGCGACAGCGAACGAGGCAAGCGTGAAGCAGTGTCGGCGAAGACGCGCCAAACGCGCGCATGTCAATATTTCATAGCCATATCCGCATCTTCCGGCCAGTTTGACGGGCAAATGGGATATAATTGGCTCACTGTGAGGTGTGACGCTTTGAAGAACAACGCGGAAAGCTCTGAACACTT
>JAIRNC010000056.1 GCA_031258255.1 Synergistaceae bacterium | reverse complement strand
CACGATCAGTTCCATGCCGCTCGCGTTGCACGGCGCGCCGCCCGGCCGCGTCGAGGCGCGCGGCGAGGTCTGTATGTCCCGGGAGGACTTTGCGGAGCTGAACAGGGCCCGCGAGGAGTCCGAGCTGCCCCTTTTCGCCAACCCGCGCAACGCCGCAGCCGGCAGCCTGAGACAGCTCGACCCGCGCGTCACGGCGTCGAGGAAGCTGTCGATCTTCCTCTATCACCTGGAGGACGCTCCCAGCTCCGGCGCTAGGACGCAGCAGGGGATATTGCGGCGTCTCGGGGAGATGGGGCTGCCGACGCAGGAGAGCAGCATGGCGTGCGGGAGCCTGGCAGAGATCGAGGCATACCTCGCCGAGTGGGGGGAGGCCCGTCACGCAAACGCGGTCAACACGGACGGCGTAGTGGTGAAGCTGGACGACCTCTCGCTCCGCGCCGAGCTGGGCAGCACCGCGAAAGCGCCCAAGTGGGCGATAGCCTTCAAGTACCCGCCGGAGGAGAAGAGGACGCAGGTGCTAGGCATCCAAGTCTCCGTCGGGCGGACTGGGGCGCTCACCCCCACTGCGCTACTGTCGCCGGTGAACCTCTCCGGCACGACTGTGCAAAGGGCGAGCCTCCACAACCAGGACGAGATCGACAGGAAGGACATCAGGATAGGCGACACGGTGTGGGTCCACAAGGCGGGGGAGATCATCCCTGAGGTCCTGCGGGTGGACATGGATGCGAGGGACCCCGAGAGCGCCCCGTATAAGATACCGGGGAACTGCCCCGTCTGCGGCGCCGCAGCGGTGAGGCTCCCCGGCGAGGCGGCAGTGCGATGCCCCAACAAGACCTGCCCGGCGCAGCTCCAGGAGGGCATAGCGCACTTCGTCTCGCGCCAGTGCATGGACATAAACGGGATAGGGGAGAAACTCATCGCCCAGCTCACGGAGCGCGGGGCCGTGAAGAGCGCGGCTGACCTATACGGCCTCACAGCGGAGGATCTCGCGGGGCTGGACAGGATGGCCGAGAAATCGTCGCAGAAGCTGGTCAGCGCCATAGAAAACTCGAAGACGCGCCCCCTGGGGGCTGTGATAAACGCCCTGGGCATCCGCAACGTGGGCAGGAAGACGGCCTTCGACCTCGCGGGCCATTTTAAAAGCATGGACAGGCTTATGGCGTCGGACGAGGGCGAGCTGTCGGCGGTGGAGGGCGTAGGGCCGGTGGTCGCCGCATCCATCGTCGCCTTCATGGGCGAGGATCACAACAGTGGGGCGATAGAGCGTCTGCGCGAGGCGGGCGTGAACATGGAGGAATCTGCGGAGGCGGGCGCGCCAGCCAGACACGCTCTTACGTTCGCCGGCAAGAGGTTCGTCTTCACCGGGGAACTATCCTCCATGACGAGACAGGACGCCGAAAAGCTGGCAGAGTCGCTGGGCGCCAAGACCTCCGGCAGCGTCAGCAAGAGGACTGACGTTGTGGTAGCGGGCAAAAACGCCGGAAGCAAGCTCGATAACGCGGCCAGGCTGGGCATAGAGGTCTGGGACGAGGAGACGTTCCTCGAAAGAATAAACGAATAACGGCTTCACTTATTTATTGTGTGTATAATATTGGCGCACATGCGTCTTTAGGAAGCTGCGTGACCTAGCTTGACGATCATTAATAATAGTTGCCATATTGCTCGAACGGGGAGGTAACGGCATTTTGAAGATGACGGTGGATCAGGCAATAACGCTTAAAATGGCGAAGGCGGCGCAGCTGCGCGTCGAGCCGGAGAACGTGGAGAAGATGATGAGCTCCATCAACGATATTTTGGATTTCTGCGCGCTGGTGGGCGACCTCGACTGCGAGGGCGTGCCGGACTTCATGTGGAGGATGAAGAAGCTCCCGTCCCGTAGGCCGGACGTGCCGGCGGACTGGCCGGACAGGGAACTCTTCGAGTCCGCCGCGCCGGTGTTCGACGGGGAGTTTTTCAAGACGCCCCGGATAATCGCGGAGGGCTGAGGGATGGAACTGCACGAACTGAGCGCAAAGGAGACGGCCCGCGGCGTCCGCTCGAAGGAGTTCAGCGCGGTTGAGGTGACGGAGGCCTGCCTCGCCCGCGTCGACAGGTTCGAGGGGAGCGTGAACGCGATCATAACCCTTACTGCGGAGGCGGCGCTGGGGGCGGCGCGCGAGATCGACGCGAAGGTCGCGAGGGGAGAGGACGCCGGCCCCTTGGCGGGCGTGCCGTACTTCGCGAAGGACAACTTCTGCACGAGGGGCGTCCGGACGACATGCAGCAGCAAGATCCTGGAGCACTGGTCGCCCACATACGACGCCTCTGCGATAAATTACATGAACGCCGCCGGCGCGGTAATGATGGGCAAGACGAACCTGGACGAGTTCGCCATGGGCAGCTCCACGGAGAACTCCATAATAGGCCCCACGCGAAACCCCCGGGACTTGAACAGGGTTCCGGGCGGCAGCAGCGGAGGCAGCGCGGCCGCGGTCGCCGCCGGCTACTCGCCCCTGGCCCTTGGCACAGACACGGGCGGTTCCGTCAGGCAGCCCGCGTGTTTCTGCGGCGTTCAGGGGATGAAGCCCTCTTACGGTCAGGTGAGCAGATACGGGATACTGGCCTACGCGTCCTCCCTCGACCAGGTTAGCCCGCTCGCGCGCACGGTGGAGGATCTGGCGATATCGATGGAGGTGCTGGCGAGGCCGGACCCGAACGACACCACCTGCGACGCCTACGACAGGCCGCGCTTCACGGAAGCCCTGTCCCTGCCTGATCTGGCTGGCAAGAGGATCGGCGTCTTCGAGGGCTTCGAGTCCAGCCAGATGGACGCGGAGCTTTACGGCGCGCTCCAGAGGGCGGCAGGGCTCTGCCGCGAGGCGGGCGCCAAGGTCGAGTCGATGGATCTGCCCATAGCGGTCAAATACGGCGTCGCCACCTATTACGTGACGGCGTTGGCTGACGCCAGCTCGAAGCTCGCCTGTTACGACGGCATGAGGTACGGCTCGCACATAGACGGCGCCACGCTGAACGAGATGTACGTCAACACCCGCACGGCGTGTTTCGGCGAGGAGGTGCGGCGCAGGATCATCCTGGGCACATGTCTTTTGACAGAGGGCTTTTACCAGAACTACTACGGCCCGGCGCTCAAGGTGCGCCAGAGGATGGTGGACGAGTTCGATGAGCTGTTCGAGCGCTTCGACGCCTATATCCTCCCCACGTCCCCATCGCTTCCTTACGTCATAGGGATGAAGGAGACAGACCCCAACAGGCTCTACCTGGGCGACATATTCACAGTCCCCATAAGCCTGGGCGGCCTGCCTGGGATAAACCTGAGCATGGGCCTGAACGCCCTCGGCCTACCCCTATCCGTCCAGCTCGTCGGCCAGCGATACTTCGACGCGGAGCTGCTGGGCATAGCGTCGGTGCTCGAGCGCGTCATGGGGAAACCGGGCGTCGCCACGCCGGGCGACATACAAAAAGACAGGGGGGCGAAGTAGATGGCCCGTCCGATAGTAATAGGCCTGGAGGTACACTTGCAGCTCGTCACGAGGACGAAGCTGTTCTGCTCCTGTTCCACGGACTACATAGGGCGCAAGCCCAACACGAACGTCTGCCCCATATGCCTGGCAGTCCCCGGTACGCTGCCGCTCCTAAACGACGGCGCGGTCGCGCTCGCGAGCCGCATGGGCCTGGGGCTGCACTGCGAGATACAGAACTACTCCACGTTCGGTCGCAAGAATTATTTCTACGCCGACCTGGCGAAGGCGTACCAGATAACGCAGTACGAGCTGCCGGTTGCCACCAGGGGTTATCTGGACATCGAGTGCGAGGGGCGCGCAAAGCGCGTCCGGATACACCACCTGCACCTGGAGGAGGACGCCGGGAAGCTGGTGCACCCCACGGCTGACGGCCGTCTCACCGGCGCGGCGTACTCGCTCGTGGACTACAACAGGGGAGGGGTGCCTCTCACCGAGGTGGTCTCGGAGCCGGACATGTCGTCGCCGGCTGAAGCCAAGGAGTACGTGATGCGGCTCAGGCAGCTCGCCAGGTATCTCGACGTATCCGACGGCGAGATGGAATCCGGCTCGCTCCGGGTGGACGCGAACATATCCCTCTCGAACGCGGACGGCAGCCTCGGCACGAGGGTCGAGATAAAGAACATGAACTCGCTCAAGGCGCTCGAACGGGCCCTGGAATACGAGATAACCCGGCAGAACAAGGTGCTGGACTCCGGGGGCAGGATCGTGCAGGAGACGCGGCTCTGGGACGACGCCGAGGGGGTGACCCGCTCCATGAGGAACAAGGAGACGGCGTCGGACTACAGGTACTACCCGGAGATGGACCTGGCGCCGGTCGTCATAGGCGACGCCGAAATCGATGGCTACAGGGGCGCGATGCCGGAGCTGCCCTGGGAGAAGCGCGAGCGCTTCGCGAAGTCCTTCGGCCTCTCCGGGGAGGAGGTCTCCATACTGACGGAGCAGAAGGAGCTTGCGGCCTTTTACGAGGCTGTTGTTGCGTCGGGCGCGCCTACGGCCCGCGCCGCAAACTGGGTGCGCATGGAGGTGCTCCGCGTCCTGAACGAGCTGGGGCAGGACATAAGGGATTTCAGGGTAAAGCCATCCGTCCTGGCCGACCTCGTGACGAGGGTGGAGAAGAAGGAGCTTTCCAGCACCATCGGGAAGGAGATGCTGGACGCGCTGGCGCGCAACGACCTGACGCTCGACGAGGCGCTGGAGCGCTCAGGGGCGCGGGTGGGACGCCTATCCGGCGACGCGTTGGGCGAGCTTATAAAGAGGATAATCTCCGAGCAGCCGGACGTGGTTCAGACGATCAAGAGCGGGCAGGACAAGAAGGGCGGCAAGCTCAAGTTCCTCCAGGGCCTCGTCATGAAGGAAGCCAGAGGGCAGGCGGATCCGCAGGAAACGGCCGCCCTCCTGTCGAAATTCCTTGCGGGATAACACCTCGGGCATGGGGCGGATCATAGCCCTCGACGTGGGCAGCGTCAGGATAGGCGTAGCGGTGAGCGACCCGCTGGGGTCGTTCGCCCAGGGCCTGACCGTCCTCCAGGCCGCCTCGGACTGGATGGAGGAGCTGTCGCCACTGATCACGGAGTACGCGGCTCACACGCTGCTGGTGGGGATGCCCCTCCGCACGAACGGCAGCATAGGGCCGGAGGCACTTGCGATGAGGGATGTCATCCAGAGCCTCTCCGAGCGGTTCCCCGGCTGCCGGGTGATTCACTGGGACGAGCGCTTTACGACGGCGATAGCGAACCAGGCGCTGATCGAGGCGGACGTCTCCCGAAAGGGGAGGAAGGGGCAGGTGGACAAGGTGGCGGCGGCCCTGCTCCTGCAAAGCTACCTGGACTCGCGGAGGCCCGGCCCGCCGGGCGCGGAGTTCACGGCGGCGAGCGAAGCCCTGCCGGACGCGAGACGGGGCCGCAGGGGAAAGAGCGCCTATGACTGAAGGAGGGTTTTAGGTGCAGCTCCCGGAGGGGGTGAAGATGACCCCTATGCTCAGGCAGTACTCCGAGTGGAAGGACAAGTACCCGGACTGCCTCCTGCTCTTCCGCATGGGTGATTTTTTTGAGCTATTCTTCGACGACGCGGTGACGGCCTCGGAAGTCCTCGACATCACCCTCACGGCGCGCGACCGCGAAAAGGCCATCCCCATGGCGGGCGTCCCGCATCACGCGCTGGACCTCTACATGGGTAAGCTCATAGAGGCCGGTTACAAGGTCGCGGTCTGCGACCAGATTACCGCGCCGGACGGCAAGACCCTCGTGGAGCGCGGGGTCGTCCGTCTGGTGACGCCCGGCACATACGTGCCGCAGGATTCCGATGGCGACGGGAAGCTGGCATCTGTGATTTTCGACGGCGAATCGGCGTCCATAGCCCTGCTCACGGCGGGGACGGGCCTGCTGGAGGCGGGGACGTTCCCGTCCGACGAGGCTCTTTCCCTTCTGCTCTCCTTCGCGCCCGGCGAGCTTCTCATGTCCAAGGGGCAGGAGGGGGAGTTCGGGCGGCGAGCGTCCGAGGTGATGGCGCTTGCTGGCAGACGTCCCGCGATAGTGGCGCGCGAGAGGGGCGAGTTCGGGCTGTCCTTCGCGTCCGGCTGGCTGTGCAAGCGGTGGGGGATAGCGAGCCTCAGGGCGATGGGGCTGGAGGACGGCGACCGCGCGGCCGGTGCCGCCTCAGCCGCGCTGCGGTACCTTGAGGAGACCCAGTTCGGAGGCGCGGGACACGTCCACTCCATCAAGCCGCTCCTGCCGGGCGGGATGCTCATCCTCGACAACGCTACCCAGGCGAACCTGGAGCTGCTGGAGGGAGACGGCGGCTCTCTGTTCTCCGTCCTAGACAAAAACAGGACGGCGATGGGGCGCAGGGTGCTGCGCGACTGGATAACGCACCCACTCACGGATCTGGACGAGATCTCCTTCCGCCACGACTGCGTCGGGTTCTTGGCGAGCGACCGCAAGCACCTCAAAAGAATATCGGATGCCCTCTCGCCGTGCAGGGACATGGAGCGCTCGCTGGGGCGGCTCTGCATGAAGGTCGGAAACCCCAGAGACCTCGGCGCGGTGCGCGACACGCTGACTGCCCTGCCCGCTCTCGTCCGTCTCGCCGAAAGCCCGGAGGGAAACCCGTTGCGCAGGCTCTTAGAGGGTCTGCCGGATCTTTCGGACTTGGAGTCGCTCTTGACCAGCGCCCTGGAGGACGACCTGCCGAGGACGCTTTTGTCTGGAGGGGTGATACGAGCCGGTTTTGACGGCGGTCTCGACGACGCCCGGGACGCTATCGCTCACGCGGAGGAAAACCTCAGGGCCTTCGAGGCTGGCGAGCGCGAGAGGACGGGGCTGAAGGTGCGGGTCGGGATAAACAAGGTGTTCGGCTACTACATAGAGGTGGGCAGGAGCTACGCCGACAGGGTGCCGGACGACTACGTGAGGAGGCAGACAGTGTCTGGCGGAGAGCGCTTCGTGAACGAGCGCCTCAAGGACATAGAGCGGAGGGTCTTCCGGGCAGAGCAGGAGATAGGCGAGCGCGAGGAGGCGCTGTACGGCGACGTGCTTGCCAGCACGACCGCGCGCAGCCGAGACTGCCAGGCGGCGGCGCGCTTTATAGCGACGCTCGACGCCATCCGCTCACTGGCTGAGGCCGCCCGCGACAACGGCTACGTCCGGCCCGTGATGGACGGCAGCCGCGTATTCGACGTGAGGGGCGCGCGCCACCCCGTGATCGAGAAGTCCCTCGGGAACCTGCCGTTCACGCCGAACGACATCACCCTCGACCCAGGCACTCTGGACGGGCCTGGCGCGGACGGACAGGGCCAGCCGGGGTGCGTCGCCATAATCACCGGCCCTAACATGGCCGGCAAGTCAACGTATCTGCGGACGGCCGCCGTCGTTGCCCTCATGGCTCAGATGGGCTCCTTCATCCCGGCGCAGAGCGCGCGGATCGGCCTCATCGACAGGATATTCACGCGGATCGGCGCCCGCGACGAACTGGCCCGTGGCCGCAGCACGTTCATGGTGGAGATGGTGGAGACGGCCAACATACTGAGGCACGTGACGAGCCGCAGCCTGGTCGTGCTGGACGAAATAGGGCGAGGGACGTCCACCTTCGACGGCATGAGCATAGCCTGGGCCGTCGTGGAGTTCCTCGCGCAAAACGTCAAGGGCAACACGAAGGCCCTCTTCGCCACGCACTACCACGAGCTGACGAGCCTCGACCTGCCCCGCCTCGTGAACATGAGCATGGCGGTCGAAGAGTCAGGCGGCAGCGTCAGATTCCTGCACAAGGTAGTCCCCGGTCCCGCGGACAGGTCATACGGGATAGAGGTGGCCAGGCTCGCCGGCGTGCCGGACATCGTAATAAGGCGGTCGCGCGAGCTATTAGCCGAGTTCGAGGACGACCCGGCGCGTTCGAAGGACGACATCCGCAAGATCTCCAGGAAGAACATACAGAAGGAAATATTCTTCGACTCCGAGCGCGAGGGCGTGATTGAGCAACTGGCCGCTGCAGAGCCGGACAACATGACCCCCATGGAAGCCCTCAGCCTGCTATTCAAGCTCAGGAAGAAGAGCAGGAAGATCCTGGGGCTGAAATAAACATGGGTGTTATTTTAAAGCTGGAGCGGAGCGTGGCTAGCAGGATCGCGGCGGGCGAGGTCATCGAGCGCCCTGTCTCTGCCGCGAAGGAACTTATCGAGAACGCCATCGACTCCGGCGCGTCCGACATACGCGTCACGCTCGAACAGGGCGGGAAGACATCCATCGTCATAGAGGACGACGGCTGCGGCATACCGCGCGACCAACTGCCCCTAGCCCTCGAACGCTACGCGACGAGCAAGATCAGGACGTTAGACGACCTCGAGCGCGTCAGCACGCTTGGCTACAGGGGCGAGGCGCTTTCCAGCATAGCGGCGGTGAGCAGGCTGGAGATTCGCAGCATGGCCTCAGGCGAGGCCAGCGGCGGCATGATACGCTGCGAGGGGGGAGTGGTCACAGCCAGTGCGGAGATGCCCACCGCCCCAGGCACGAGGGTCCAGGTCGACGACCTGTTCTACAACCTCCCGGCCAGGAGGAAGTTCATGAAGAGCGCCACCACGGAACTAAAGCGCGTCATCCAGGTCGTGCAGGATTACGCGCTGGTTCACCCCGGCATACGCTTCCGGGTCTCGGGCGACGGCAAGCCCCTTTTGGACATAGGGGACGCCGGATCGACGGACGAAATCCTCGCGGCGCTCTGGGGTGAGGAGAGCAGATCCGCCAAGTCCGCCGCGTCGGGCGAGGGAGCTTCCGTATCGCTCTGGTGGAACAACATGCCAGGGGCGCGGCGCGTAAACGTCACGTCGTTCGTGAACGGCAGACGCGTCCAGGACGCCACGATCCGAGCGGCGCTCAACTCGACCGGCGGCGCCATATACGGCGAGTGGGTGGCGATGGTATCCATCCCGCCGGAGGAGGTGGACGTGAACATCCACCCAGCGAAGGCGGAGATCCGCTTCAGGAAGTCCGGCGCCATATTCGAGCTGGTGCGCAAGGCGGCTTCGAGCATGCTCTTGTCCGGCGGCGGGTTTTCCGCGCGGCAAGGCCCAGAAGGCCAGGCCGGGGCGCCGCTTGACCCGTGGGAGAATTACGTCCCTCCCGTCCCGCCGATGAAAAAGCAGGAGGCGTGGCGGAAGGGCGTGTACGAAACTCCCGCAAAGGAGGCTGTGGCCAGCGAGGTGGCCGAGCCGCTGTCTCCCTTATGGAGCAAGCCGCCCGAGCCGCCCGCGAGGAAGTATCTCGGACAGACGCAGGGCGGATACCTCGTCTTCGACGACCCTAGGGGGCTCTGCCTCGTGGATGCCCACGCCGCCCACGAGCGCATCCTTTACGAGGGGATAGAGGATTCGTACAGAGACAGGCGCGTACCGAGCCAGCAGCTAGTCCTGGAGCAGGAGGTCCCTGCCGCCATAATCGCCTCAGTGGGGCTTCACAGGGAGGAGCTATCGGCGATGGGCTTCTCGTTTAAGATCCCCGGGGACGAGGGCTGTGACCGGGACACAGCCGTCATGACGGCGCTCCCCGCGCTGCGCGGCCTTGGCAGGCTGTCGCCTGTGGAGATGCTTCGCTCCGCCCTGCGCGGCATAGAGGAGGAGAGCGACCCGTCGAAGCGAGACCGGGAGGTCTGGTGGAGGTGGGCCAGGACGGCGTGCAGGGACGCGATAAAACTCGGCGCCGTGTTGGAGCGCGATGAGGCGCTCGACCTCTTCGAGCGGCTTGAACGGTGCCGTTCGCCCTATAGCTGCCCCCACGGGCGGCCTACGACCATATTCCTGGCCGGCGAAAAGCTAAGGAGCTGGTTCGAGCGATGACGGCCACGGACAATGCGACACCGAGGCAGGCCGTCTACGCCGTCGTGGGCCCCACGGCGACCGGCAAGACCAAAGCCGCATTCGAGCTGGCGAAGCTCATAGGGGGCGAGATAGTCTCGGTCGACTCCAGGCAGGTCTACCGCTATCTCGACGTTGGTACGGACAAGATATCCCACGCGGACAGGAGGGCCGTGCCGCACCACCTGATCGACGTGGCGGATCCTGACGAGACGTTCACCGCCGCCATGTTCGTGGAGATGGCGTGGAGCGCCATATCGCGGGTCTCGTCACGGGGGAAGATACCCATTCTGGCGGGAGGCACGCCCCTTTATTACCGGGCGCTCGAGGGCGGGCTCCTCTCACAGTCGCTCCCGAAGGACGAGGCCGTGCGGCAGCGGCTGCGCGGGGAGGCGGCACTCCACGGAACGCCAGCGCTTCACGACAGGCTGGCTCGGATGGATCCCGAGAGCGCGTCGCGGATCGGCCCCAACGACCTGGTGAGGATCACGCGGGCTTTAGAGCTATACGAGCTGACCGGGCGCACGGCGGCGGAGCTATACGCAGTGAAGGGCAAGGTCGGCGCGCCTGTGGATCTGCTGTATTTCGGGATACGGAGGCCGAGGCCGCTGTTGTACGAAAGGATCGCGCGCAGGGTAAACCAGCAGTTCCGCTCCGGCTACGTCGAGGAGGTCCAGTGGCTGCTGCAAAACGGCTACTCCCGCGACCTGCCAGCCCTGCGAGGCTTTGGCTACAGGGAGATCGCGCGCTATCTCGACGGGAAGATCACGTTGGAGGAGGCCATAGAGGGCGACATCAGGTCGACGAAGGCATTTTCTCGCAGACAGGACACATGGTTTAAGCACTTTTCCCCCATTTTATGGTATGATGCGTCAGAATGTGACGCGGAGAAAATCGCAGACGATATGGGAAGGGTCATTTCAGGTGGGGATTTCATGGAAAGAGCGGGGTTGATCGGAGAGTGAACTTGGTCGTGGCCAGCCCCACGGGGCTGTGCTTCGGGGTCAGGCGGGCGATAGAGCGCCTGGAAGGGGCGCTCATGGAGTACGGCGTCGTCCACTCGCTCGGCAGCCCTATCCATAACCCCCAGGAAGTGGCCCGTCTCGTGGGTCTGGGGCTAAAGCTCATAGACAAGGCGGCCCTCATGCCAGAGGGAGGGGTTTCCTTCGTCAGGGCTCACGGCGTGGCGAGATCTGAGCTGGAGGGGCTGGCGAGGCGTTCGCGCCTCGTCATCGATGGCACTTGTCCTCACGTGAGCGTGGCCCAGGGGCGGGCGGAGTCTCTCTCCAAAGAGGGGTACAAGGTCGTCGTGGTCGGCGACTCGAAGCACCCGGAGGTCAGGGGGATCCTGGGATACATCGACGGCGAATCGCTCGTTATATCCGGCGAGTCCGAGATAGACGCGGAGACGAGGTACGGCAGGCTCGGCATTTTAAGCCAGACCACGCAGAAAGAATCGTCCTTCGCCGCGGCCGTTTCGAAGCTGGCGCTCAGTTCAGGGGAGATTAAGGTATATAATACCATCTGCGGCGCCACCATCGAGCGGCAGAAATCAATCCAGCGGCTGGCGGCGCAGGTCGACGGGATAATCGTCATAGGCGGCAAGAACAGCGCGAACACGCGAAAACTGGTGGAGATATCCGAATCGCTGGGCGTCCCCACCATGTGGATAGAACATTCTGGAGAACTGAGTCGGGGGTGGTTGCAGGGGAAGCGGTCGATAGGAGTGGCAGCGGGAGGGAGCACGCCCGACTGGCTGATAAAAGATTTAAAGTGCAAATTACAGACGCTGTAGGTCCGAGGAGGCTGTGACTGGATGGTTGATGAAATCCGAAATGAAGAATTTTCAACGCAAGACACGAACGAAGAGACGATGGAGAGCATAATGGAGCAGATGGGCGGCTTCGAGGATATCCATCGCAACAAGGTGGTCGAGGGCGTTGTCGTGGACGCCCGCGACGATGGTTGGCTTGTAGACGTGGGCTATAAGTGCGAAGGGTTCCTCCCGCAGAAGGAGTGGACGCACCGCGTCTTGGTGGAGTCCGCTAGAACGCCTGTGGTGGGGGACAAGGTCCGTGTGCAGGTGACCAATATCAGCCAGGCCGAGGAGGCCCAGCTGACACTGAGCCGCTGGCGTTGTGAATTCGACGAAAGATGGAACCGGCTCGAGGAAGAACTCGAAAAGGGAGATACCGTCGAGGTAAAGGGACTCCGGAAGGTAAAGGGCGGGCTTATAGTCGATTGTTTCGGCATAGAGGGCTTCATCCCCATCTCACACCTGGCTGAGGAGGGCAGGGGAGTCAACCCCGGACGCTTGGTCGATCAGACGTTCATGGTCAAGGTCATCGAGCGCGACCGCCGCAAGCGTCGTTTCGTCCTGTCGCGCCGCTCAATCCTCGAGGAGGAGATGAACGTCGAGCGCGAGAGGTTCTATGAGGCGGTACACGAGGGCGACGTGGTGGAGGGCGAAGTGAGCAGCATCACCAGCTTCGGCGTCTTCGTCAACCTGGGCACCATAGAGGGGCTGGTACATATTACGGAGCTCTCCTGGCAGCGCAACGCGAAGGCCAAGGAGATGCTGGCCAAGGGCGACAAGGTGCAGGTCAAGGTGATCGGCATCGACAGGGAGAAGAACAGGATCTCGCTCTCGATCCGGCAGACCCTCCCGGATCCCTGGGACACCGTGGCCGAGCGCTGGCCGAAGGACACGGAGACCGAGGGCCCTGTCACGAACATGACGGACTTCGGCGCTTTCGTCGAGATCGAGCCGGGCGTCGAGGGCCTGATCCACATCGGCGACCTGAGCTGGGGCCGCATAAGGCATCCCAAGGAACTCTTAAAGCGCGGCCAGAGGGTGAAGGTCGTCATCTTGGACGTGGATCTGGAGCGCAGGCGCATCAGCCTGGGCTACAAACAGCTGAACGACCCCTGGAAGGACATAGCGGAGCGCTTCACTAAGAACAGCGACGTGACCGTGAAGGTCATCCGCCTGGCGGACTTCGGCGCGTTCGTCGAGCTGGAGTCCGGTGTAGAGGGTCTGATCCACATCTCCCAGTTGAGCAGGCAGCGGGTGGAGAAACCCGGTGACGTGCTGCAGGTGGGGCAGGAGATCACGGCGCGCATCCTTGAGGTGGACTCGAACGCCCGCAGAATACGTCTCAGCCTGAAGGCCCTTCAGCCTGAGGAGGAGAAAATGGCGCGCGATGACGCCGGGCAGCAGCCCGAGCACAGGCCTAGGCACGAAAACGGCGACCGCAGGAGGGAGCAGAGCCGCTCCCCGCAGGTCCCGACGGAGGAGATGTCCGTCACGCTGGGCGACTTCCTCAAGGCGCGGAAAGAGGAAGCCACAAGCGAATAACCAAACGCGGGTTTGATGTTTGTCAGGTTGGAGCCGGATTTTAACAAAATCCGGGCTTCAACTTTACCGGCTTCTGGCGCTGACCCTCTTCGCCAGGAAGAACTTTTTCAGCAGGGCAGAGCACTCGACGTCGAGTACGCCGCCCGTCACGTTGCATCGGTGGGGCATCCTGCGGTCGTTGAGCACGTCGTATAGGGAGCCGGCGGCGCCCGCCTTCGGATCCCTGGCCCCGTAGACGACCCGCGCGACCCTGGTCTCCATTATCGCCCCGGCGCACATGATACACGGTTCCAGCGTGACGTAAAGCGCGCATCCGTCGAGCCGCCAGTTGTCTATGGCTTTAGCGGCCTCGGAAATGGCGTTTATCTCGGCGTGGGCCAAGGGCAGGTGCTTTGACGAGCGCTCGTTGCGGCCACGCCCTATGATTACGCCGTCTTTGACGACGACAGCGCCGACCGGCGTCTCGTCATCGTCGAAGGCCTTCTTCGCCTCGTCGAGGGCGTTCAGCATGAAAAAAATATCCAAAAAAATCGCTCCCTTTATTTAAAATCGTTATAATCATAGCACAACAGAACGACCTGATCCCTTTATGGAGGTTGATGACGTTGGACGAAACGATTTACGAGTCTCCTATCGGCAAGCTCCTGATCGTGACGGGCAGCATGGGGCTGGCTGAGATTTCGTTCGCGGACTCGCTGGAGCAAGAGCTGGGCGGTTCTGAGGTGGCGACGGCATTTTCAGACGAGTGCCGCAGGCAGCTTGACGACTATTTCGCCGGGCGCAGACAGGCCTTCGACCTACGCATCGACTTGAAGGGCACGGTTTTTCAGCTCTCCGTCTGGCGGGCGCTCCTTGCCATACCCTATGGCGCTACATGGAGCTACGGCGAGCTGGCCGCGCGGGTGGGGAAGCCAAAGGCGTCCAGGGCCGTGGGCGGCGCGAACCACCGCAACCCCGTCTCCATAGTCGTCCCATGCCACAGGGTCATAGGCAGCGACGGCGGGCTGACCGGTTACGGCGGCGGGTTGTGGCGCAAGGAGTGGCTGATAGCTCACGAGCGCAAAATAAGCCAGCGATACGTTGACCGCTTGCCCCTTTTTTGATAGGCTGTAAAGGTATTGCCGCTTTTATACATTAAATAAGCACTAATCCTAACACACTTCAGGGAGGTTTTTTCGAATGGCAAAGGCAAGGCTTGCGATCAACGGATTTGGGCGCATCGGGCGCGTGTTCCTCCGCTCGTATTTCGCCAAGGGCAATCACGATTTCGACGTAGTGGCGGTAAATGATCTCACCCCGCCGGACGTGCTCGAGTATCTGCTTAAATACGACTCCGTCTTCCGCAGATTTGACGGAACGGTCGCGCTCTCCGGCGACGTGCTGGAGGTGAACGGGAACAAGCTCAAGGCCTCGGCCGAAGCCGACCCTTCGAAGCTCCCCTGGAAGGATCTGGGCGTGGACGTGGTGCTGGAGTGCACAGGCCGCTTCACGGACGGCCTCAAGGCTGCGGCGCACCTCGACGCGGGGGCGAAGAAGGTCATTATCTCCGCGCCCGCCACGAACAACGACGTGACGATCGTCATGGGCGTCAACGAGGGTTCCTATGACCCGGCGAAGCACAGGATCCTCTCAAACGCGTCCTGCACGACGAATTGCCTGGCGCCTGTCGTAAAGGCGCTGCACGAGCGCTTCGGGATCGTGAAAGGCCTCATGAACACGATCCACTCCTACACGAACGACCAGGTGACGCTGGACTTCCCGCCCAAAAAGGGCATGTCGGCGATCACGCGCGGCAGGGCGGCGGCGCTCTCCATAATCCCCACGAGCACCGGGGCGGCCAAGGCTATAGGCGAGGTCATCCCCGACCTCAAGGGCAAGCTCAACGGGTTCTCGCTCCGTGTGCCGACGCCTGACGTGTCGATCGTGGATCTCACCGCGGAACTCAAAAAGCCGGCGACTAAGGACGAGGTAAACGACGCCATGAAGGAGTACGCCCAGGGCCCGCTCAAGGGCATACTGGGTTACGAGACGGACGACCTCGTGTCCATGGATTTCGTCGGCGACTTCCGCTCGTCCGTATTCGCGCCCAAGCACACCACGGTAATAGACAACATGGTAAAGGTCCTCTCGTGGTACGACAACGAGTGGGGGTACAGCACCAGGGCGGCCGACCTGGCCGACTATATAATTCAGAAGGGCCTATAGCCTTGAGGCTCAAGACTTTCGGCAAGAGCGACATCGAGGGCAAAAAAGTCCTGGTCCGGGTGGATTTCAACGTCCCCCTGACTGCCGACGGGAAGGTCGCGGACGACACGCGGATAAACGCGCACGTCCCGCTCATCAGGGGGCTCCAAGACGCCGGCGCCAGGGTCGCGCTCATATCGCACCTCGGCAGGCCGAAGGGTTCACCGGTTGCCAAGTATTCGCTCAGGCCCGTAGCGGAGGAGCTTTCCGCGGTGCTGGGCAAAAGGGTCGGCTTTGCGGAGGACTGCGTGGGGGAGTCGGCACAGGGCGCCGCTGACGCGCTCCTGCCTGGCGAAGTCGTCCTCCTGGAAAACCTCCGTTTCCACGCGGAGGAGGAGAGGAACGACGCGGCGTTCGCGAAGGCGCTTGCCGCGCCCTTCGACGTATTCATCATGGACGCCTTCAGCGCTGCGCATAGGGCGCACGCGTCGACTGGGGCCGTGACGGATTGTCTGCCGTCCTTCGCTGGCCCCCTCCTGATCCGCGAGATAGAGATGCTCAGTGCCGTCCGCGACGACCCGAAGAAGCCCTTCGCGCTGATACTGGGGGGCGCAAAAGTATCGGATAAGATCGGCGTCATCGAAAACATGCTAGACAGCGTCGACACTATCATAATAGGCGGCGGGATGGCCTTCACGTTCCTCAAGGCGCAGGGCTTAGGGATAGGGAAATCGCTCTGCGAGGAGGACAAGCTAGCATTCTCTCTGGAGATGCTGCGCCGCGCCAAGGCAAAGGGCGTCGCGATAGTCTTGCCAGAGGACGTGACGGCAGCCTCTGAAATTTCCGAGTCCGCCAGCGTCACGGTCGTCTTGGCTTCGGCGATCCCAGCCGATCAAATGGGCCTCGACATCGGCCCGCGCGCGGTCGAATCATTTTGCAAGGCTCTAGACGGCGCTAAGACCGTCCTCTGGAACGGCCCAATGGGGGTGTTCGAGGCAGCCCCCTTCGCCAAAGGCACGGAGGCGATAGCCCAGCAGCTCGCCAAAGTGACGAAGGGCGGCGCGCTTACGGTCGTGGGTGGGGGAGACTCCGCGGCGGCCATAGCGAAGTTCGGTCACGAGAAGGACGTAACGCACGTCTCGACGGGCGGCGGCGCGAGCCTAGAGTTTTTCGAGGGGAAGACCCTGCCGGGCGTAGAGCCCTACGTAATAGGTTAGGGGGCTGATCTGCTATGCAAGACAGGGCAAGGATGATCGCCGGGAACTGGAAGATGAACAACGGCGCTGCTGCGACGGTCAGTTTTTTTGAGAAGCTGGGGTCGTGGCTCTCGGCTGACGAGACAGGCAAGGGCGCCGCTGCCGCAGGGAAATCCGGCAGGATCGAGATAGTCGTTGCGCCGCCCTTTACCTCGCTAGCGGCGGCAGTCGCCGCAAAAAAGAGCGAATACATCGGGATAGCCGCTCAGAACGCCCACTTTGAGCCTAAAGGCGCGTTCACCGGCGAGATTTCCCTCCAGATGCTGGAGGAGGCTGGCTGCAAGTACGTGATCCTGGGCCACAGCGAAAGGCGTCACGTATTCGGCGAGACGGACGATCTGCTGCAAAAAAAGCTAGATTCGACGCTAGGCTCTAAGCTGCTTCCCATATTCTGCGCGGGCGAGCTGCTGGAGGAGCGCGAATCAGGCGACACGGAGAGGGTTCTCGAACGGCAGCTCTCCATAGCGTTGGCCAACGCCGCTGCCGCTGACGCAGCCAAAAAGCTCACGATAGCCTACGAGCCCGTGTGGGCTATCGGCACCGGCAAGGTGGCGAGCAACGACGACGCGCAGGGCGCCTGCTCGTTCATCCGTTCATTCATAGGGCAGAAGTTCGGGCAAGAAGCCGCACAAAAGATAAGGATCCTCTACGGAGGCTCCGTCAAGCCCGAGAACAGCGCTGGCATACTGTCCCAGAAGGACATCGACGGCCTTTTGATCGGCGGCGCGTCCGTCGAAGCGGAGTCGTTCGCCAGGATAATAGCGACAGCGTTTGGCGCGTAGCGTTTGGCGCGTAAACGCCGGCACTGCTTCACGCTTGCCGCGCTCGCCGTCCTCAGCGTACCGATAGTACGCTTCCGGGCGCTCGCTTGGCAATCCTTCGCATTGCCAGCGTTTACACGCCAAACGCTGATTTTGTGTTTGTTTGGCGCGTCTTCGCCACCACTGCTTCACGCTTGCCTCGCTCGCTGTCCTCGGCGTACCAAAAGTACGCTGCGTTTGGCGCGTCTTCGCCACCACTGCTTCACGCTTGCCTCGCTCGCCGTCCTCAGCGTACCGTAAGTACGCTTCCGGGTGCTCGCGAGGCAATCGCTTGCATTGGCGACGAATACGCGCCAAACGCGGGTTGTCGGTCGCGGTGAGGGACGTGTGCCTCGCGGCTTCGCCGGCGTGGCACACGGGTGCATATCCAGCAGTTATGTCGGATTTACGCGCCGCTCCCGCGCGATAAATCCCGCACCAGTAGTTATGTCGGATTTACGCGCCGCTCCTGCGCGTAAATCCGACATAACTATTATTATAAGACAAATAATTTATAATTGAGAATCGCAAAGGGGCCGCCCCTACACCCCTGGCGGCCCCTTCAATCTATATCTATATATAAACCTCAGCACGTCGTGCAGGGTATATCCCCGTCCTCGTCCGGCCCTAGCTGACAGACCTTGCTCTGCCTGTGCAGGTTTCCGAGGATGTTCTGGAGCGACGTCTTCGTAAATTGGAGGTTCGTCGTCTGAGTCAGCACTTCGGCGATCTGCTCGTTGGACGCGCCGTTGCTCTTTGCCTCCATGATCGACTCGTGCAGCTGTTTTACCACGAGCGTCTTCGTACCAGGGCGCTCCACTCTTTTTAAGTCGCTCAGCGCCCTTTTGGCCGCCTCGAAATCGATGTTGCTGAGATCGTTCGCCACGGCTTCCGGCCTTGACCTTGACATGTTCATGCCCACTCCTCACGTATAATGTAATTCATAATACAGTTATATATTATATGTTATTAAGCGCTTTATTACAAGTATATTTTAGACACTTGTTTACATGATGCAATTGTTGCAGTTCGATGTGCATTTGTCTGAGTATTTACAGAATAAAAGATCTTTTTTTTCAGGCAGTATGGCGCGCCTGATTTTGTCGATTGCGTCTTCCTCCGTAAAAGCCTTGACTGCGAAGTTGAAGGACGATGTCCTGTTCTTCTTGATGGGCCGTGAAATTGTCACTTCGTAACAGTTCAAGTTAACCCCTCCTGTAATGTCCCGGGAACCCCGGCCGATAATTTGATCTGTCGTCGCCACTTAAGTGCCTAAAATTTGATCGCTTTTCCGCTGTTGTCCTGCCACCTCCCACATCCGACCCAGTACCAGATGGCCTTGTCCACAGTCGATCCCTCAGGTATCAGCATGATCATCTGCGTGTTGTTTGGAATTATGCCTATTGCCGCATCCTTTGCCTTGGTGAAGTTCTCTGCATGTAGCGATATGCCTGATAGTATTTTGTGTTGCTCTGAGTCGAAGCACGATACACCGTAGACCATAGATCACTTCTCCCTTATGCTTAAGTTGTCGCAACCTGTATTCCTTGATTCTTATTTTAACTCATTTTAAATATGTGTCAATATATATTTTTTACATTATGTAATAAACATGTTATTAAAATCATCGTAACCGCATTGAATAAATATATAAGGCAGCACATGGGAGCACGGTCACGGTCGCCTGTGATATTGAAGGCGCGATGAGCGTCTTGTCGCTGTCGTCTTAGAATTGGAATCGACGGGAACGCCTCCCCCGTCGCGGATGTGTTGGCTATTTTGACGTTATGTTTTTATAAGACAATATATCCGCCCGCGCTTCCACGGGGACGCCAGTTCGCGGCGCTCGCTCAAAAACCTGGCATCTTGAAATTTTAACGTAATTTTGACGATTAAATTTTATAGATCAAACCGTACAATGATGCGGAAGAAGCTACAGCTAAATATTGAAACCGTTTTTGCAGGAAATGCCATTTTCAAAAAATTAATTTTGGAGGTGTCAGAATGCATGGGGTGTATGACGTTATCCATAGCTTGCTCTCGGGGTCGCCTGTGCTTGCCATTGCCCTCGCGCTCACCATAGGCTATCTGGTCGGCAAAATCCCGTTAGGCAGCTTTCGATTAGGAGGCGTCGCCGGTTCCCTGCTCGCCGGCGTGCTGGTGAGCCAGTTTGGCGTCACGGTGGACGATACCGTGAAAAATCTGCTGTTCGCTCTTTTTATCTTCGCCGTCGGTTACGACAGCGGCCCGCAGTTTTTTAGGTCTTTAGGCCGGAAGACGCTGCGAGAAGTGTTGCTGGCCCTTGTCGTCGCAGGGACGGGGCTCGTGACCGTCGTAGTCGTATCAAAGGTCATGGGCTTTAACAAGGGGCTGGCGGCCGGCGTCGCGGCAGGCAGCATGACCCAGTCGGCTATCATGGGCGTGGCAAGCGATGCGCTGGGCAAGATGGGGCTGTCAGCGGACGCGCTCAAGCAATACACGACGGACATAGGCGTCGGATATGCCGTGACGTACATATTCGGGACGTTGGGCGCGATCATCGTATGCGCGAATGCCCTGCCCAAATTCATGGGCCAAAAGATCAAAGACGCGGCAGTCGCGGCAGAAGCCGAATCGTCCCAGGCTGCCGCGCTCGGCGCGGACGAGAGCTATGCCCTTCACAAACTCGTCGGCCGCGTCTACAGGGTCGAACGCCCTGATTTCGAGAATGTCCGAGAGCTTGAGTCGAGCTGCGGCGAACTGCCTGTCACGGTCGAAAAGGTAAGGCGCGGCGGCCTGTTTTTGGACATCAACCCAGACCTGAAACTCCAGACGGGCGACACGGCGCTTCTCGTAGGCCAGCGGGACGCGCTCATCGAGATGGCCGGACGCATCGGGCCGGAGGTCTCTGGCATGTCCGATCTGAACCTAGTGATGAAAACGGAGGAAGTCGCGGTCACAGGCCGGGAGCTTGCCAATCTCACGCTGAAAGAGATCCACGGAAGGATGAAAGACCAGATACGCCATGGCGTCTACGTGCTGTCCGTCCTGCGCGGCGGCAGGGAAATCCCCGTCACAGGCCGAGACCGCATCGAGCATGGCGACATCCTGAGGCTGTACGGCTCTGAGGAGGAGGTTAAAAAAGCGTCTGGCGCCCTGGGGACGCCCATCGTCCCGAGCGTCAAGACGGATATAGTTCTCACAGGCATCGGTATCGTCACGGGCCTGTCCATCGGGATGCTGACGTTGAACATTGGAGGGATACCCCTCACCCTCGGCAGCGGCGGCGGGACGCTGCTCTCCGGCCTGTTCTTCGGCTGGCTCAAGGGCAAGCGCCCGCAGCTCGGCGGCTCTATCCCCTCTGGCGCGTCCAACCTGATGAAAGATTTGGGGCTGGCTGGCTTTGTGGCCATCGTCGGCCTTGACTCCGGCCTCCAGGCGATCTCCACGATACGCGAACACGGCCTTGACATCCTGCTGGGCGGACTGATCGTGACGCTCGTCCCGCTCCTGGTGACGATGCTGATCGGGCGCTATCTGCTTGGATACAAAAACGCGTCGGTGTTTGCTGGCTCGCTCGCAGGCGCGAGAAGCGCAAACCCCGCTTTCGGCCAGGTGCTGAACCTTTCGGGGAACTCCGTGCCGACCGTCCCCTTTGCCGTGACCTACGCCCTGGCGAATGTCTTTCTCACGCTCCTGGGGCCGCTTGTGGTGGCTATCGTTTGAAGTCAAACAAAATAAGAACGGAGGTACGCATGATGACATCTGACAAGACAGGGGATCTTTCGCAACTGAGCCCGTTCGAGTTAAAGAATTATCTGATCGACGCCGCAAAGGATTCGAAGGGCAGCCTCATGCTCAACGCCGGGCGCGGCAACCCCAACTTCCTTTCGACGTTGCCCCGCGAGGCGTTCTTCGAATGGGGGCAGTTTGCGTTGCAGGAGGCGGAACGCAGTTTTTCGTACCTGTCGGCGGGGCTCGGCGGATTCCCGAAGCGGGACGGCATCGAAGGGCGCATGTACGGCTTTCTCCAAGGGCGGAATAGCAAGGGGAGCGGATTTATCCAAAACGCAGTCTCTTATGTGCGTGACCAGCTCGGGTACGATGCGGGTGATTTCGTCTATGAGATGACCGAGGGGATTTTAGGAATCATGTACCCTGTCCCCGACAGGATGCTCTCCATGAGCGAGAGAATCGTCGAGAAGTATATCCGCAGGGAGATGATCGGCGACGAACCCTTCAAGGATGAGATCGACCTGTTCGCCGTAGAGGGCGGGACCGCCGCCATGACCTATGTGTTCGACACGCTGGAGGAGAATTTCATCCTGCGGAAGGGCGACACCATCGCCATAGGCGTCCCGATCTTCACGCCGTACCTCGAGATCCCGCGCCTGCGGGAATACAATCTCGTCGAGGTGGGCATCGAAGCGGGGTATGAGGACGGGTGGCAGTTCTCGAATGAGAGCCTCGACCGTCTGCTCGATCCGGCTATAAAGGCGTTTTTCCTAGTCAACCCGAGCAACCCCCCTTCGGTCAAGATGTCGGACGAAAAGCTAGCGTACCTCGCCAAAATCATCGAGCGGCGCCGTGACCTCATCGTCCTCACCGACGATGTCTATGGCACGTTTGCGGACGGATTCAAGTCCATTTTTGCCAAGTGTCCGCGCAACACCATACTTGTCTACTCTTTCTCCAAATATTTTGGCGCAACAGGCTGGCGGCTGGGCGTGATCGCCACGGCAAAGGACAACGTAATCGATGAGATCATCTCAAAGCATCCCGCGAACACGGGCAAGGTGCTCGCAAACCGCTACGCCTCCATCTCAGTGGAGCCGGAGAAGATCAAGTTCATCGACAGGCTCGTGGCCGAGAGCCGCGCGGTCGGGCTCAACCACACGGCTGGGCTCGCCACGCCAGCGCAGGTTCAAATGGTCCTGTTCTCACTCTTCGCCCTGATGGATGACGCGGACAACTACAAGAGCGCGGTAAAACGGCTGGTTCGGCACAGGCAAGCCGCGCTTTACAACGAACTGGGCGCGAAGGCAGCCCAAGACGCCAACAGCGTCGGCTATTACACGGTCATCGAGGTCAGCGACATCTCGGAAAAGATTTACGGGAAGGCGTTCAAAGAATGGCTCGAAGGGCGGCTCAGGCCCAACGAGATGTTGTTCCGCCTGGCCAAAGAAGCCGGCACCGTGTTGTTGCCCGCATCCGGCTTTGGGACTGCCGATCCCGGCGTCCGCGCCTCGCTCGCTAATCTGAACGAATACGATTACGTGAAAATCGGCAGGGCTGTGCGTACAGTGCTGGAAGAGTATTACAGGGAATACGCGGCCCGCAAGTGAGCAGGAGAACAACAGCGCAAAGGGCAAACCCACGGGGTTTGCCCTTTGCGCTGTTGTGTTTCGTCAAGGCTATAAATATAAACCGCCTCGCGGTTACTCCTCGCTCTCGAAGCGTTTTGACGGCGAGTCGCCCCATAGGCGCTCCAGCTTGTAGAACTCGCGCCCCTCGCGGCTGAAAAGGTGAATCACGACATATCCGGCGTCTATGAGGCGCCACTTTGCGCCCGGCTCGCCCTCGGCCTTGTATGGCAGCCCCATCTCATCTAAGGCGTCCGCCGCCGCGTCGTAGAGCGCCTGGGCGTTCACCTGGGACCTGGCCGTGGCTATTATGAAGGCGTCGGCAAACCCCGATACGCCGCGCAGGTCGAAGAAATCTATGTCCAGGGCGTGTTTCGACTGGAGCGCCTCGATTATCGGCATGAACTCGGTGTAAACGTCTGTTTCTACGGTAATAGTTATAAAAATTCCCCCTCGTCTTTTTTTAAAAAAGCTAATTTATGCCAGGGCGTCACTGCATCGACGAATAGCTGTTCTCAAGGCGCTTCATCAGGTTCTCATAGTCCGCCCCTATGATCAGCGAGGCGGACGACGCGAGCTTGTTTGACCTGGTGAGCGCGTCGCTTATCCCGCAGAGCCTGGACAGGAGGACAGCCGTCCTCTTGGTCGATTCCGACGCCCCGTCCGGGTAGATGATGTTGCTGCTCCTGTAGTCGAAGTGCTTGGCGTTGCCCACGTCCACGACCTCGACGCCCATCTTCTGGAGCTGGGAGGCCACAGACTGCCCCACTCCCTTCTTGCCGGTGCCGTTCAGTACGGAGACGGCCTCCGGGATCGATGTGATTATGGACAGCACGTCCTGCGGCGAAGGCGTGGTATCGCTGCGCGTGATGCCCGCCGGCGCGCCGTCCGGCGAGTCGGCGGAGTAGTCGTCCGCGTCGTTTATCTCGAACAGGTGCTGGCCCCTGTTGTTTGCCATCCTGGCACGTGACTCGCTCACCATGGCTCTCAGCTCGTCCGTGCCGGCGTTCAGGAATTTCGTCACTCCCGCGGGCTCTGCCACCCAGTAGCTCAGATTGTCGATGAGGGCCGGCGTCCCTGGCAGCATCAGGAAGAACACCCTGTCCGTCTCCTTGTCGAGCTTCTTCACGAAGGAGCAGAGCTGGAGCGTCAGGCTGGGGCGCATGTCCGTCTTGAGCGTGTTCGTGATCTCCGTCGCCAACGAGGCGAACCGGACCATGTTCTCCGGATCGTACATCCTGTGAAGGAGGGCCTTCAGGAACTGCTGCTGACGCTGGACGCGGCCGATGTCACCCAAGGCGTCCTTGCGGAAGCGGACGTATTTGAGCGCCGTCTCGCCGTCCATGCGCTGCTTCCCGGCCGGTATGTCGATCTTGAGGCCGCCGCGCCTGTCCTCGTATTTCATGGGCTTCCCTACGAATATGTCCACCCCGCCCACCAGGTCTACCAGCTTCGGGAAGTTGTCGTAGTCTATCTTGACGTAATAGTGGATGGCCGTCCCCAGGAATTTCTCGACGGTCGACTTTAAGAGATCGACGTTCCCGTAGGCGTAAGCGTGGTTCAGCTTCTGGTTGCCGTGCCCCGGTATCTGCACCCTCGTGTCGCGGGGCAGGGACAACACGCGCAAGTTCCGCTCGTCGATGTCTATAGCGACGAAGGCTACCGTGTCGGACCGCCTGGTGCCCTCCACGTTGTCCTCCCCCATCAGCAAAACGTTGATCCGGCCTGTTATGTCGAGCTTCTCCGGGAGATCGTCCTCCTGGGGCGCCTCTGCCGTGGCATCCATCTCCACCACTGGGTCAACGAGCCGCCCGACTGGGGCGTCTATGCGGCCAAAGCGATAGTACGCCCCGACGCCGAAGGAGAACGATGCCAAAAGGACCACGATCATTATTTTTTTCAGGCTCAACTAGACTCACCGTCCATTTTTGAATAAAGGCCGTTCTTATCAATGTAAGCGCGGACTGCCTCCGGCAGCAGATACCTCACCCCGTGCCTCAGGCTGACGCGACGCCTGATGTCGGTCGCCGAAATATCCAACATAGGCGTCCCTATCATGCGGACGGAGCGCCTTATCTCGCCAGGCAATCTCCCCAGCCCGTCATTATCATACCCAGGTCTCGTCACGACCGCAATAGTGCAGAGCGAAGTAATTTCAAATGGTCCTTTCCATTTGCCTATGTCCAGTATCGCGTCCACGCCGGTGATAAAGAAAAGCTCAGACTGCGGGTACAGGCCCCTCATGGACAGGAGCGTGTCGAGGGTATAGCTCATACCGGCCCGGTCCGTCTCCGTCCTCGAAATTTCGAAGCGGTCGTTCTCCGCTATGGCTAAGAGAGTCATGTCGTACCGCTCCGACGCGCTGGCCATCCCGTCGTATTTTTTGTGCGGCGGTGTGCCAGTGGGCACGAATATCACATTGTCCAGCCCCAGTTCATCCGCAGCTTCGGCAGCCGCGAAAAGATGGCCGTAATGGATCGGGTCAAAGGTGCCGCCCATTATCCCGATCCGCCCGGCAGACGCCTCAGGCATAGCCCGTATCGTCTGATGGCGCTGAGTCAGGGCTGAAGCTGAAGTCGACGCCGCCTATGGAGACCGACGCGCCGCGCGCGGCCCCAGCCGCTTCGAGCAGTTCCTCCACCCTGTGCTTGCGGAGGAGCTTCGTGAACCGTGCGACGTTCTCCTCCTGCGAGAGGTCGTAGCGCTCCGCGGCCTTCTCAACCTGCGGGTGCAGCACACGGAAGCTGCCGTCCGGCAGCGGGATCACCTCGGCCCTGTACCTCCCCCGCCGTCTCGTCCCCTGAAGCGGATCTTCCTCCACAGGGATAGAGGCAAAGAGCCTGACTTGGCCGCGCGGGCGCGGGTGCGCGGCGGCGAACGCCACGATGTCGCGAGTCAGCGCGTCCATGTTCTCGCCCGTGACGGCGCTCACGGCGCAGAAGGCAAATCCCTCGCCCTTGAAAAACCTTTCCAGTTCGTCCAGATAGCCTTCGTAGTCCTCCATGTCACGGCAGAGGTCCGTCTTGTTCCCTATTACGACGCAGGGGCGTTCGGGCAGCCTTTCGTCGTAAAGGCCCATCTCATGACGGACGACGCGCCAGTCAGTCTTTACAGCGTCCGCGTCACGCGATGATATGTCCAGCACGTGCAGGAGGAGGCGCGTCCGCTCTACGTGCCTCAAAAAATCGAGCCCCAGCCCCTTGTCGGAGCTGGCGCCCTCGATGAGGCCGGGGATGTCTGCCAGCACTACCGCCTCCACGTCCGTGAACAGCACCCCGAGGTTCGGCGACAGGGTGGTGAACGGGTAGTCTGCGATTTTCGGCGTGGCGCCGGAGACGGCGCCCAGGAGGCTCGACTTGCCGGCGTTTGGAAGGCCGACGAAGCCTATGTCAGCTATGAGCCTGAGCTCCAGCCTGAGGCGGGATTCGTCCCCGGGCTCGCCCTTCTCTGAAAATCGCGGCGCCCTCCTCAGGGAGCTGGCGAAAACGCGGTTGCCCCGCCCTCCTCTGCCGCCGAAAGCCGCAACGTAACGGTCGCCGGCCTCCACCAGGTCAGCCAGCCCCTCCCCCGTCTCCTCGTCGTAGACGATGGTTCCACACGGCACCTTCAGCACGAGCGATTCGCCGCCCCTGCCGTTTTTGTCGTTTCCGCTGCCGTGTTCGCCGTTGCCGGCTGTAAAGCGCCGCCTGCGCTCGAAGTCAGCCAGCGTCTGGAGGCTGGCCGCAGCCTCCAGTATCACGTCGCCGCCGCGCCCGCCGTTGCCGCCGTCCGGGCCGCCCTTGGGCCTGAACTTCTCCCTGCGGAAGCTCATGCACCCGTTGCCGCCGCGGCCGCCCGACATGGATATGGATAGAAGGTCTACAAATTTCATCAGGCAATATCTCCAAGGGTTGAAAAAATAAGGTGCGGGAGGTCGTATGCCTCCCTATGAAAAGTATATATTATCTTTGTCATTTTTCAACTATCAAATATCGTACAAAAACGCGAGGGCGCCGGATCGGATGCCGGCCCCCTCGCACGAGACTGGCGCCTCGGCTGCGTCAGGCGATCTCAAACGCCTCGATCGCCACGAACTTCCTTTTGGCCTTCGTCTGAAACGCGACTTTGCCGTCGGAGAGCGCGAAGAGCGTGTCGTCCTTGCCCCTGCCAACGTTGCGCCCAGGGTGGAACTTCGTCCCGCGCTGCCTAACGATTATCGTACCTGCGGTAACGACGGAACCGTCGCCGCGCTTCACGCCGAGATACTGCGGGTTGCTGTCGCGCCCGTTGGAGCTGCTGCCCTGCCCCTTCTTGTGGGCGAAGAACTGTATGTCGAATTTCCTAATCTCAATGTTCTCAGTGACTCGCGTCATCTTTGCCTTCCTCCTCAAAAAACTCGTCAACGCTCACGTAACCGGGATAAGAAACCGCCACCCCTTTGAGTGACAGGAGGACCGTGAGCGCTATCTGCTGCGCGGAAGCGCCTCCGCCCCCCCACTCTATCGACATCCTGGGTTTTAAGGCGTCGCTTTCAAACCTCACGTCCGCCAGCCCAAGGACGTCCTCCAGACCGACCAGAAGCGCCTGCATGAGAGCCGAAACCGCCGCGCAGACTATATCGCGGCCCTCGCCCGCAAAACCAGCGTGTCCCTCCGAGGAGATCGCGCAAAGCCCGTCCGCGCCGTGCCTTGCGGTGACGGTCAGCATCCCTGCGTAGTTCCGTTACCCGTTTATAGCCTCCACGGACAAGAGCGTGTACTGCTGCCTGTGGCCGCGAAACCTGCGATAGTTCTTCTTGCGGCGATACTTGAAGACGATCACCTTGTCCTCCTTGCCGTGTTCCACGACCTTGGCCGTCACGCTAGCCCCTTCTACGTAAGGCGCCCCTATCGTCGCCCCGTCGTCGCGCCCCACCATCATCACCTTGTCGATGGTGAACTCGCTGCCCTCCGCTAAGTCGCGCTTTTCCACCCTGATCTTGTCGCCCTGCGACACCCGGTACTGTTTGCCGCCCTCTTCAATGACCGCGTACATAACCACTAAACTCCTCCTCTCGCTGCCGTGAGGCGCGCTGTCGCGCTTGTTTGCCCTGTTTCCGGCAAAATGCCTCCCGCAAGCGTTTTAAAAGCCAAGTTATTCTACGCTCCCCCACCAGAGGCGTCAAGCTCATTTTACGCGCTTGCCGCCATCGGCGTTACAGGCGCTGTCGCGCTCAATACGCCTTGAGGGCTGGCTGCGAGCCAATCCTGAAGTGCGCCAGCAGTTCCTTCAGGTCATCGGTCGACTGGCGCATTTCGAGGGCGGCGCCGGAGACGGAGCTGCCGACCGCGGAGGCTTGATTGCTCAGGTCGTTCAGGTCGGACATCTTGCGGGATATCTCCTCCGTGCTCTTTTTTATCGCGTCGATGGCGTTCGTTATCTCGGAGCTGGCGGCGGCCTGCTGCTGCGCCACGGCGGCTATGGCCTGGATCGCCTCGTTGGCGCTCGTTATCTCTTTCATGCCGGCGCTGAGCCCGTCGACCGCGACGTTCGCCATCGACATGATCCCCTTGACTGTTTCCACGGACTCCTCCGTCGCGGATATCGCTTCCTCTGCGTTCTTCCTCAGCGCTATGACCAGCGTCTCGACGCTCTTTGACGCGTTGCGCGACTCCTCGGCGAGCTTCCGGACCTCCTCGGCGACCACTGCAAAACCCCTCCCGGCGTCCCCTGCCCTGGCGGCCTCGATCGCGGCGTTCAGGGCCAGGAGGTTCGTCTGGTCGGCTATGGACGCAATGACGTTCATGAAGCTCGAAATTTCCGATACGGAGCCGTTCAGCTCCTTTATCTTGCTCTGGTTTTCCATCGTCTTCACGTCCACGATGTCGATGTGACTGACCAGGCTGTGCACCGATTCAACGGCGCCGTTCGAGATCTTCGTGGTCTTAGCGAGCGAATCCGCGCTTTCGACGGACATCTTCGCCACAGAGCCGGCCCCCCGGGCCATTTCGGATATGCCCATGCTCCCGCGCTCTAGGGCTGCGGCATTGGCGTCGCACAACCGCGAGACCTCGCCGATCAGGGATCTCGTGCGGAGCATGGCGTCGTTGTTCTCCCTGGAGAGGGACGACAGCGTCTCCGTGTGCACCGTTACCGAGTCCGACGTGGAGATCACCTGTGAAATGGCAGCCCTCTGCGAGGCGATCATGCCTGAGAGCGCGCCGACCAACACCCCCAGCTCATCGTGCCCGCTGTACCTGAAGTCATCCTCCGTGATGGTGAGGTCGCCGTCCTTGCCCCTTTCCGAGATCACCGCTATCCGCTCGATCGGTTTCGATATCTTCCGGGCCAGCATGAAGGATATGGCGAACGCCACTATCATGACGGCCAGCGCCACGGCCGCCACCGCCGCTATCGTCGCCCTTTCCTCGGCGTACATGCCGCTTAAGGGCTTCCCGGTAAACAGTATCCCGGCCGTTTTGCCGGAGACCGGGTCTCTGAGCGGCTTGTAGTGGGCCATGTAGGGATTGCCCTGCAGCTCCAGCTCGACGTAAAAATCCTCGCCCCTTTCCAGGACCCGCTCGCCCACGTCCTGCGGTACGTCCGTGTCAACAGCCCTTTTGCCGTTTTCCTCGAGCGTCGTGTTGATCCTGGTCTTGCCGGCACAGATCGTGGCTTCTGTGCCGAAGAGCGATTTGACATGATCCACCAGCTCAGGATCCTCGAAAGACAGCGCCGCCCTGAGCATCCCCACGACCGCGCCGTTATGCCTGACAGGCGCGCCGCAGTAGTAGCCTAATTTCGTGGAGGTAGCGGACATGAACATCTCGTAGGTGTTGCCTCTGAGCGCGTTCTGCACGTCATCGCCGCCGCCGACGTTGTCCCCGATCCTGTCCGGGTCGTGCGGGCGCGCCAGGACTTCGCCGTCGGCCGCCGCGATCATCAGTATGTCTATGTCCCCGGCGTCCAGGAGCGGCTTTGTCAGGCTCAATATTCCCCTCGCGTCCTTTTCGCTCACGAGCCGGCCAAGCTCCGGGTTTTCCATCAGCTGATCCCTGAACGCCCGCGTCCAGTCCATCTCGCTTTTGATGCTTTCCTCCAAACCGGCGATGGAGTACTCGGCCTCCTCCGCGGCGCTCCTTTTCATGTAATCGGTGAAACGCCGCATGGCCGTGACCGAGGTGCAGGCAACGGAAATCAGAACGAGAAGGAAAGAGACGGCAATGATCTTATACCTTATTTTCATGTTTTTGAGCAATTACTAAACCCTCCTTATTTTGTAATTACACAAATAGATTGTACAACATTTCAAGATAAAAGACTCAACTCAGAGAGGTTTATTTATTCGGAAAAAATGATATTCTATGGCGATGAGAAGGGATAAAATCACCGGCACGGGAAAAAACGAGCCAGACGGCATCCTTTTCGGCGCGCTCAGCCTGCTCCAGCCCGTCTTGGGGGCAGGGCCGCGCGTGAACGTGGATACCATACTGCTGGCACACTACGCGCGCTTGCGGGACGGGGCAAGGGCCGTGGAGCTTGGCTGCGCGCACGGCGCTGTGTCGCTCATAATCGCCAGGCGGCTGAAGGACAGAAGGGAGGCGTCGGGGCGCGGGGCGGCGCCCTTTTGGCCGATAGACGCGTTCGACATCAACCCGTCGTTGATCGGCCTCGCCAGGGAGAACGCCGCGCTAAACGGCTTGTCCGGAGAGGTGAATTTCTTCACGGCGGATCTCAGGGAGTGCCGTGATAATTTCGAGGCAGGTTCTTATGACGCCGTAGTGATGAACCCTCCATACGACGAGTCGGACAAAAGCAGGCCGAGCCCTGTCGGCGCGATGGCCTCCGCGCTGCACGGGGCGAGCTGCGGCCTTGCGGATGTCGTGGGCGCCGCCAGATATCTCCTTAAGAACGGGGGAAAATTTTTTCTCGTGATGCGAGCCAAGAGGACGGCAGAGCTGTTCTCGCTGCTGAACCAGAGCAACGTCAGGCCCAAGCGTCTGCGCGTCGTACACCCGAGGCCCGGCAGGGCAGCGTCCGTCGTCTTAGTCGAGGCCGTCCGCGCCTCGGGGGACGGCCTCGTCATCGACCCGCCTCTTTTTATCCTGGGCTCCGACGGGAAATACACCCCAGACCTCCTTGAAGCGTACCGTCTGGGCGAGACGGCTGATTGCGGCGGGACGGTGCAGTGATATGCCGCTGGTGATCGTGCCGACGCCTGTCGGGAACATGGAGGACATCACGCTGCGGGCGCTCCGCGAACTCAGGCTGGCGGACGTGATCGCCTGCGAGGACACGCGGCGCACGCTGAAGCTCCTGAACCGCTACGGGATAAAGAAGCCGCTTCTGTCGTACCACAGGCACAACGAAAGAAGCCGCGCCCAGGAGCTGCTCCGGCGAATGCAGGGCGGCGAGCGGGTCGCCCTGGTCTCTGACGCCGGGACGCCAGGCATATCGGATCCTGGCTATGCCCTTATAGAGGCAGCCAGCTCCGCCGGTATCCTTGTAGACGCCCTGCCGGGCGCTAACGCCATCCTCCCCGCCCTCCTCCTGTCAGGGATAAGGCCGTATCCCTTTATGTTCGCAGGCTTTCCGGAGGCAGTCGGTGCGAAGGGCCTCAAAAAGCTGGAGCGCCTGGCCGGGCTGGACGCCACGCTCGTCTTCTTCGCGGCGCCGCATGACCTGTCGCGGGAACTCGCCGCGCTTTTATCCTGTCTGGGTGACAGGGACGCCGCCATAGTCCGCGAGATCTCGAAGATCCATCAGGAGGTCATCAGGGACAGCCTCAGCGGCCTCGCGGACACAGCCGCGTCGAGGGAGATAAAGGGGGAGATCGTAATCGTCGTGGCCGGTGGCAGCGAGACTGCGGAGGCGCCGGACTGGCGGGCGGAAGCGTTGGACATGAAAGCGCGGGGGATTTTCGACAAAGAGATTGCTGGCGCGCTCTTTGAGCGTTATAGTATACCACGCAACGAGGTGAAAGCCTTTTTAATTGAGACTTCGGAGGTAAAGGACGATGACTAGGAGTGAAAATAACGGCGGTTTTTACATAACTACGCCAATATACTACGTGAACGACGTCCCGCATATCGGGCACGCCTACACGACGATCGCTTGCGACGCGCTGGCGCGATGGCACAGGACGGCAGGACACGAGACGCGCTTTCTGACCGGCACGGACGAGCACGGGCAGAAGATAGAGCAGGCGGCGCAAAAACGCGGGATGACGCCCATCGAGCTCTGCGACGAGGTGGTAGTGAACATCCAGAAGCTCTGGCCGCTGCTCGAGGTGTCCAACGACGACTTCATACGGACGACCGAGGAGCGGCACGCTAAGGTCGTCCAATATTTTTTCAAGACGCTCCTGGACAAGGGAGATATCTATAAGGGCGACTACGAGGGCTGGTACTGCCTCCCCTGCGAGACCTACTTCACGGATGCCCAGGCAGGCGATCAGAGGGCGTGCCCTGACTGCGGACGGCCTCTCACGAGGATGTCCGAGGAGAGCTATTTTTTCCGGCTCTCGAATTACGCGGGAAAGCTGATCGCGCACTACGAGGCTCACCCGGACGCCATCATGCCCAAGGCCAGGTACAACGAGGTCCTGAGCTTCATAAGGGGCGGGTTGCAGGATCTCTCGGTCTCGCGGACGACCCTCAAGTGGGGGATATCGGTCCCTGGCGACGACAAGCACGTCATTTACGTCTGGCTGGACGCGCTGGTCAACTACATATCCGCCCTGGGATACCCGCAGCCCGGCGGGCTCTGGGAGACGCACTGGCCCAACGCGCGCCACATGGTCGGGAAGGACATAATACGCTTCCACGCCGTGATCTGGCCCGCGATACTGATGGCTATGGGACTCAACCCGCCGGTGCGCGTATTCGCCCACGGGTGGTGGACGGTCGAGGGCGACAAGATGTCGAAGTCGAAGGGCAACGTGGTCGACCCGTTCGAGATGACTGAGTTGTACGGCGCTGACGCGTTTCGCTACTTTTTGCTCCGCGAGGTCCCCTTCGGCAACGACGGCGATTTTTCCGAGCTGGCCATGGCGCACAGGATCAATTCGGACCTGGCGAACGACCTGGGCAACCTGCTCAACAGGACGCTGCAGATGATCGAGAAGTACAGGGGCGGGGCGTTGCCGGCGGACGGCTGCCTCGCCTGTGCCAAGGAGACGGACCGCTCCGTAGCCCTGGCGGCAGATGCGGCCATAGAACGAATGAAAGCCGAGATGGACGAGTTCGCCCTGGATTCGGCCCTCAAGACGCTCTGGACGCTCATCTCAGCCGGGAACAAGTACATCGACGAGACCGAGCCGTGGAAGCTGGGAAACAAGGGCCGCGACGACCAGAGCGAACCTGAGGGGCGTCTCGACGTCGTACTGCGCACGCTGTGGGAGATCCTGCGCTTGGCGGCCATCCTCCTTCACCCCTTCATGCCGGAGACGGCGGCCGAGATCTGGGCGCAACTGGGCCTTGACCGAGGCGCTTTCTCGTCTGGGGAGGCGCTCCTGTCGCGCTGGCAGTGGGGGCGCTGCCCGTCCCCTGTAATCGTCAAAAAGGGCCCCGTCCTCTTCCCGAGGATTGACATCTCAAAGTGGAAGGAGGAGAAGGCTCGGCGCGACGCGGCGAAACGGCCCGCCGCCGAACATCCATCTGTGGTGCCGGTCGCCCCCGCTGAAAAATTTGGCGAGATAAGCATAGCCGACTTCAAAAAGCTGGAGATCCGGGTGGCTATGATAGAGCGAGTGGAAACCGTGGAAAAATCGGACAAGCTGT
The DNA here is from genome assembly GCA_031258255.1 of Synergistaceae bacterium. Taxonomy (GTDB): domain Bacteria; phylum Synergistota; class Synergistia; order Synergistales; family Synergistaceae; genus JAIRNC01. Next base: position 45,959 of record JAIRNC010000056.1, on the reverse strand, counting down.
ACAAGCTGCTCGTCGACCTCGGCGCGCAAAAGCGCGTGATCGTCTCCGGCATCAGGGAGCAGTTCAGCGCCGATGAGCTTACCGGCAAGAGGATCTTAGTCATCTGCAACCTGAAACCCGCAAAGCTGCGCGGCATCACCAGCGAGGGGATGCTCCTAACGGCGGAGGCTACGAAGGGCGGGAAGGCGATCTACGCGCTCGCCACCGTGGACGATAACGTCCCGCTGGGTTCCTTGGTGGGCTGAGGGACATATCAGATGACGGAGGCGAAAAGCGCGCCGCGCCAGGCACCAGGCGTGAACCTCTTTGACTCGCACTGCCACCTGGACATGGAAGAGTTCGAGGGCGAGGTCGGCGGCGTACTCGAAAGGGCGCTGGAGGCCGGCGTCACGAGGCTATTGGTAGCGTCGTGCGACGAAGCTTCAAGCAGGGCCGTCCTGAAGATCGCAGCGGAAGAGCGCCCCTCCGGCCCGGAACTCTGGGCGTCCGTGGGGGTTCACCCTCATGAGGCTGATGCCGCCCTGAGCGGCGACGGCGGCATTGACGGCGTTTTTTCCCTGCTAGGCCAGCCCGGGGCGGATCGGATCGTCGCAATCGGTGAGACGGGGCTAGATTTTTACTACGACAACTCCCCCAGGGCGGCCCAGGCCGAGGCGTTCGAGCGCCAGATATTCTGGGCGAAGGCCGCGAAAAAGCCCCTCATAGTCCATCTGAGGAACGCGGCGCTCCGAAGCGACGGCGACGCGTACCGGGAGGCCATCGCCATAATGAAGGGTGCCGGGGCCGACTCGTGCGGCGGGGTGATCCACTGCTTCTCCGGGGAGAGGCGCGATGCCAGGGCGGCGCTGGACATGGGCTTTTACATATCATTCGCGGGCCCGGTGACTTACCCGAGGGCAGACGAGCTGAGAGAGGCCGCCCGGTACGCGCCCCTCGACAGGATCCTGTGCGAGACGGATTCCCCGTACCTGGCGCCGCAGGGCAGGAGGGGGAAGAGGAACGAACCCGCCTTCGTGCGCGAGGTTTACGATAAAATTGCCGAGACGAGAAACCTGCCGCTGGCAGAACTCGCGGCGGCTGTGTGGGAGAACGGTCAGAGGCTGTTTAAGGGCGATGGCCGTCCAGGCGGGTGATTTATCACCCTGACGCCGGCGATCTCGTCTTGCTGGAGAGGGCATGGCATCAGTGTCTCCATGCGCCCCGCGAGAGAGCCGGCGGTTTTTGCGCATAATTCTTGACGGCATCCAGGGGGAGACATTATGAGAAAAACAACTATACAGTGTGTCATGGCGGCCAGGGGACTTTGCAGACTGCCCTTGTCGCTGGAACGCCCGTCGTCGGCGTTGCCGCCCAGCAGGAACAATTTATCAATCTGTCAAATATTGAATCGCGCGGCGCTGGAATTCGCATTCCGCGCCGAAAATGGAATGCCCGAAACATTCAGAAATCCGTCTGCCGAATTTTGGAAAACGACAGTTTTAAAGAATCCGCATTGGTTCTTCAAAGCCATATCCGGGCGACCAATGGTGCCAAAAATGCCGCCGATGCTATATGGCATACTATTTTAAATAGATTATCCGTAAACGCCGAATATTAAGCAGTATCTGCCGCCGACTTGAAAGACGAGCGTCAGGGGGCGTGTTCCCTGACGGCAGGATGTTTGCGGTTTCTTGGCGATCTACCCCTGCGAGTCAACCCATCGTCCGTTGGAGACGGGTTCGATAAAAACTTTGATGTGCGATTCGATGAGCTTTTCCGGCTCGTCGGCCATTCTCTTTATCTCGCCTATCACCTTCTCGAAATCCTCCGCGCTTTCTATCGTGAGCTCCGCGCCCTGATCCCTGGGGGCGTCCCACAGAGCGGCGTCGTCGGCCCCTCCTCTGAATTCCTCTGTCTTCCTGAGCGCCTCAGGGGCGCTAACCCCGACCTTCTCCAGGTTTTCGCGGAACGCCTCGTCCCAGCTCGCGTCAGGGACGGCCCTCCACTTTCGGCCCTTCTTCTCCACCCGCCTCAGGGGCGTCACAGGGATGATGGAAAAATCCGATGGCGCGTCTTGATGCCTGTCCATAACTCTCACCTCACAGAACGGCGCGTCAGCGTTACCGCCTGTTTTATTATCGGATCGGGCGCTTGCCGTCTGTAGCGGCGCCATCGTGGATCATTATCTCGACGGCGCCGGATTCTTCGAACCCGCACCTCCGGTACAGCGGGCGTCCGGCAGGAGTCGCCAGCAGACACGCGTTCTCGTGCCCTAGCTCGCAGCCGCGCCCCATGAGCGCCCTCATCACCACCGTGCCTAACCCCTTGCGCCTGAACTCCGGCCGGGATGAGACGTAGTAAATGCCTGCAGTGCCGCCAGCCGCGCAGAGGAGGCCCGTGGCTGCAATGAGGCCGCTTTCAGGATCGCGGAGGCCGAAGAGCGAGACCTCATCCCGGAGCGCGATTTCCCGGGCGAAGCGGACGAACCCCTCAGGCGCCGGCTCGCCCGAGTCGAAGCCGTACCATGCGGCGTCCGCCCATTCCCCGGCGCCTTGGGGATCGGAGACCCAGACGCCGTCTGCCGTGCCGCCCGGCTCGGCCTTGTGTTCCAGCGTCAGGCGCGCAGTCATCCCGTAAAAGGTGTCATCGCGCCTCGCGCCGCGTCCTTCGAGCAGGGCTCGCGCATGGGGCGGCGTGTTAGGGAAGAGCGGCCAGATGTGAGGGCTTCCTGCCGAGACAAAAAAATCGAACCCCATAGCCACGAGACGCTCTGTATCGCCCGTGTCCCGTGGCTCAAGCAGCGCGTAGTTTTCGTAGGCCGACCCTAGGCCGCAGTCGCAGGCACAAAGGCCCTCTGGATGGGCGAGCGCCCTTGACCCGCCGAGAGACCCTGAAATCCCTATGAAGGCCCGCAGGTTCGATATCACCATGTCCACGCCGGTCACTTCAAAATGGAACTGGAAGCCTGTGTCAAATATGCGAACAGGGCCTTTGGCCTCCAGTGTTCCGGCACGAGCGGCATGAGGCCCGCCCTTTCGGCCGCGAACAGGTATGCCAGGGCGGCCGCTAGGGCGAATAGGAGCTGAAGCGCGGACCCGAGGCTTCCAGAGGCTGACACGAGCGCGCAGACTGCCGAAAGGGCCGCTGCCTGCCAGTGCAATTTCGACTCCCAGAGGAACCTGATGAGCGAGCCGGACATCGTTAATTTATAGTAGGCCGCGAAGGCGCACATCTGTGTGACGCTAGTGGCCAGGGCGAGCCCCCACAGCCCCCACAGCCCCACCATCACCCAGTCCAGCAGGGCGTTTACCCCAATCATGGCGTAGATGACTGGCGTAATCACGGCTATCCTCTGGCGGGCTTGGGCGTAACGGTAGATGATCGTATCGGAGATCCCGAAGACGAGCCCAAGGCTGTAGCCGGCGAGGCTGGTGGCAGTCATGGCGACGGATCGCTCGTCGAAATTGCCCCAGCCGAAGATGACGCTCACTACCGGCCTGGCGGCGACTGCGGTGATGAGGCCAGCCGGGAGTATGTAGGCAAACGAGATCGCCACGCACTGTCTCGTCATCGCCTCTCCTTCCAGCGGGCTTTCCGTGACGAGGCGGCTTATCCTGGCCAGGAAGAACGAGAGCGGCGTCAGGGAAAACGCGCTCGCAATCCCCAGGAGCAGCGCGCCGTAGCTGATGGCTGTCACCGAGCCTACTGGCAGCCCGGAGGCGAAGTACTTGTCGACGATGGTGTACAGGGTGCCTGAGGACGAAATGAGCACGGAGAAGAGCGCGTTGGCCGAGATCCTGGACAGGCTGCTTCTCGAAACGAGCGCCCTGTCTGTTTTAATCGGTATGCCCCTGAGGGCGGCCATGAAGACGACGAACAGGACGCCGTGACCGACGCTCATACAGGCCGCTACGGCGTAGGGGCCTATCACTGGCCTCAAGAGCAGCAGGGTAGGTATCGCAATGAAGTTGAACAATAGGCCGCAGACGGACGCGGTGGTGAACTTCTCAGAGAAGAGGGCCCAGACGTCGGCCAGCGGGCGGAATATGGTCGCGAACGCAAACGGCGAGAGCCACCAGATCATGAGAGCCCCCATGCGGACGCGCTCCGGGTCGAAGCCGCTCGCGATGAACCTGACCAGCACCCCTGGCGCTATGGCGAACGCGGCGCACAGTGTGCAGGTCAGCACGAGCACGACCCATGCGCACAGGGCAAAGAGCGACCGGCAACGGGCCATGTCCCCGCCGGACTCCTTTCTTATCCGCTCCATCTCCGGCAGCACGGAGCTCTCCACGGCGAACCCCACGCTGCCGGCGAAGAGGCTCACGATGCCGCTGGCGGCGTGGAACGCGTCCATGGCAGCCGACGTCCCGAACGCCCAGGCCACTATCAGGCTGCGGAGGTAGCCTAGTGGCTTACTGAGCATGGAGAGAAACGTCGTGGTGAAGTACACGCCGCGGGAACTCCTCACCCTCAGCAAGCGTGTGGCCAGACTGCGCAATATGCCGGAAGGGAAAGCGCCCATCATCCCAAACTTACGCCCGCAAGGCTGATTTTCGATCCCAAATCAAATAAACTGAGCCTGTCCGTCAAAGCAATCGTCACCTCAATGACTTGAAGCCGCGGCCTAACACCTCGCTGGCGTCGGACAACACCATAAATGCCCTCGGTTGAGTCTCCGAAAGGTAGCGCTTGAGATCCACCGATTGCCGCCTGGTCAGGACGCACATCACCATCGGCCTGTCGTCGCCGGAATAGCCTCCGTGCGCCGAGATGACCGTCGCGCCGCGCCGCAGCGTCATCGTTATGTAGTCTATCACAGATTGCGTGTCCCGCGTTATGACGAGGACGAGACGGCGCTTTTCGAAGGACGAGACGGCGTTGTCGATGGCGAGGCTTGAGGCGTAGACCGCCAGCAATCCGAACATGGCGTTTTCGACCCCGACCACGAACACGCTCGCGCCCAGGATGCACATGTTGAAGTAAAAGCTGTACTTGCCGATCTCGGCGCCGAATTTCTTCTGCAAATAAAGCACCACGATGTCCAGCCCGCCCAGGGAACCGCCTGAGCGCAGGACGACGCCTGTCCCGTAGCCCTTTATGGCGCCGCCGATTACGGCCACGAGCAGCCTCTGATCCGTGTGCGGGAAGGGAAACCCTTCCATGACGCTCATCAGCGCGGTGATCAGGAACACGCCGTAAATCGTCCAGAACACGACCCTGAGAGAGAGTTCCCTCCACGCCCACGCCAGAAGGACGACGTTCGCCACGGAGACAAAGAGCGGCAGAGGGATCCCCAGCTTGTAGTTTAGGAGGACGCCGATTCCGGTCACGCCGGAGTCTGGAAACTGGAACGGCACGGTGAACGACATTACCCCGAACGTGTAGACGGCGGCACCGGCCGATACAGTGAGGAAGGTCCTCCACTCAGCCCTCGCCAGTATCGGCAGTATTTTTATGAACTTTCGCAGTTCCCTCTTGACATGTTCAGCGTGAAACGCGCGCAAAGGCATATACCTCCAGACAGATTTTGTCGCAGCGAGCGCCTCCAGGCAAAAGCGCCCGCTGTACTCCCCCGTCGCGCGTCGCGTTTTGACCTGCCCACGTGCCGAAGAGAAAACAGATTATACGAATCAATGGCGGCCATATCAAGAGCGTTAAGGCCAAATCTGATTTTCAGATTTTCAAAGATTTTCAAATTGCGGCCATCAGCGTTTCTCTGGTAGAATTGAGGACGGTCGGTTGTCCGAGCTGCTGAGGTCGGAGGGATGTTTTTTGCGTGGTCTTGCGATAGTGGCGCTGATACTCACTCTTTTGGTGATCATGCTGCCATTTGTGGTCAGTTTTTTGATCTTCGTCATACTGGCGGTCGGGGTCTTCATGCTGCTGGCGAGGACGGGGTTCCTGCCCGGGTTCGTCTTCAAGACGTACAGGTTCCATCCCCATGGGGATCCCTGGGCGGAGCAGGGGCGCAGACGCGCCAGCGGGCAGGACGCCAATGGGAAAACGACGTCGTCTCATAACGCCAGGCGGAGGAGAACAGACGATGACGGCGACCGCCGCTCGCCTGCTGAAACGATCTGGTACCAGGATGACCAGGAAGGGGAGATCATCACCCTGCCCGAGACGGCGCTAAAAAAAGACGGCGAGTAAGGAGCGCGAGGAGCGCGCTACGGTTTCGGATAGCCGCTGCACTTGCCCGTGACCTGGCGGATCTCTATCCTGACTATCCAGACGGCGCGGCTCCCTTCCGGCGTCAGGTCGGAGTGCGGCCCGCTGTAGTGCCTCATCAGGGCAGCGAGCGCCGCGTTCTTCTGATCCAGATCCGTGACCGTGCTCGCGTCGCCCATGCCCGTCACGCTCCTGTACTTGAACGTGAAGTCAGACCCGCGCTCTGCCCGCACGAGCTCCACGTCCAGCGTCACGTTGAACGAGACCTTGGGGTTTGCCGCGATCAAGTCTTTCTTGAGCCCTGCTGTCGCCCCGTGCAGGTAGATGACGCCGTCCTCGTAACCGTATCCGATCGGCAGGGCGTATGGCATCCCGTCCGGCGTCGCCAGAGCGAGGCAGAGGTACTGCCCTCTCGTCAGCACGTCGTCGATCCACCCTCTGTCCGTGACCAGTTTGTCCTTTCTCCTCATTTCCCTTTCCATGGCGAAACCTCCTGTCCTGAAATCAAGGAACCGCTGATTAAATAACCTTTGGCTGCAAAAGGGCATCTTCGCCCGCTCCCTTCATGTCAGCCGCAAAAATGATCCTCACCGTAGCTCTGCTACGCCTGCGGCCATTTTTACGACCGCCATTTCGAGAAGCGAACGAATCTGCTCCATTTCGCGCAAAGAACATTTAATCAGCGATTCCTCAAATTGATATCAGATCACGGCTGCTGCTCGGCTAAGGCTGCCTCGTGGCAGTTTTTCGACTCCTGGGAGAAGCAGACCAGCCTCACCTCGTCTATGGCTGCTCCCTGATCGCCCTCAAGGAAGGCTATTATCGTCTTTACCGCTACCCTGGCGGCCTCGTCCTTCGGATAGCCGTACACCCCGGTCGAGATTGCCGAGAACGCGACCGTGCGCGCGCCGATGCGGACGGCTTCCTCAAGGGAGCGCCGGTAAGCCGACGCGAGCAGACGCTCCTCACCGCCGTCCCTGTTCCCGTACCAGACAGGGCCTACGGCATGTATCACCCATTTAGCGGGCAGGCGGTACCCCCTGGTCGCCTTGGCGTCACCAGTCTTGCACCCCCTGAGCTTCCTGCACTCGTCCAATAGGGCGGGTCCGGCGACGCGGTGTATCGCCCCGTCCACCCCGCCGCCGCCTAAAAGGCCCTCGTTAGCTGCGTTTACGATGGCGTCGGCGCGCTCCTCCGTGATATCGCCTTCCTTGATCACAATGCGGCTTCTGATCGCGTTCCCCTCCCTCACTTCACCTGCAACGGCAGACGCGCCACCATGATGATGGCGTCTTCCCCGCCAGCGTAGTAATTGCGCTCCGTCCTTATACAGGCGAAGCCGAGCTTCACGTAAAAATCGCGGGCGCGCGCGTTCGTCGAGCGCACCTCAAGGCGCATCCTCCCGCAGCCCCACTCACGGGCGATCTCGTCAAACGCCGTCATGAGCTGGAGGCCGACGCACCTGGACCTGTAGTCCGGGTGCACGGCGATGTTCATGAGGTGGGCCGCCCGTCCGGCCCGCCCGAGGACGCCGTATCCGGCGATGCGCCCGGCGAGCGTGGCCTTCATATACACGACCTGCCCCATGTCGGCCAGGTCGTGTTCGATGACGCGCCTGTCCCAGGGCTGCTCGAAACAGGCAGCCTCTATCGAAAAGAGCTGGCCGGCGTCCTCTGGGACGCAAAAATCTATGTCCGCTATCAGCAACGCGATCCCATCAGGTGTCGGTTCGCCTCTCCTCAGATATCCAGTAAGATGGTGTCCTCACGGCCTGGGCCAACGCCTATCATGCCGACTCTGACCGAGGTGGATTCCTCTATGAAGCGCACGTAGTCGCGGGCTTCCTTTGGGAGATCCTGGAACTTGCGGCAGCGGGAGATATCCTCGTCCCATGACGGCATTTCGCGGTAGAGGGGCTTGGCGTCCATCAGTATCGTGGCGGAGCTGGGGAAGGCCGTATGCTCTTTCCCGTCCAGCTCATACGCGCAGCAGACCTTGAGCGCCCCTATCCCTGATAGGACGTCGAGCTTGGTGAGCGCTATCGTGTCCATCCCGTTGACCTTGACGGCGTAGTTCAGCGCTACCAGGTCGAGCCAGCCGCACCTCCTCGGACGGCCCGTCGTGGCGCCGAACTCCGCTCCGCTCTCCCTGAGCCGTTTCCCCGCCTCGCCAAAGTCCTCCGTGGGGAACGGGCCCTCGCCGACCCTCGTGCAGTACGCCTTCACGACGCCGATCACGCGGCCGAAGCGCCCAGGGCCCAGCGCGCCGCCCACAGACGCCCCGCCGGAGACGCAGCTCGAGCTCGTGACGAAGGGGTACGTGCCGTGGTCGATATCGAGCAGAGTGCCCTGGGCGCCCTCGAACAGTATCCTCTTCCCTGACGAAATAGCGGAGTCAATTTCGAGGGACGAGTCCCCCAGGTACGGCCCGATGAACCTGCCCCAACGGGCCGCTAGCTCGTAGAGCTCTTCGAAATTCAGGGCTGGCGCGCCGTAAACCTTTTCGAGTATGGGGTTTTTCTCATCTATGACCGTCCGCAGCTTTTTTTCGAGGGTCCGTGGCGACACGAGGTCCTCCGCCCTGATCCCGGCGCGGTTGTATTTGTCCACGTAGCACGGCCCTATCCCCCTGCCGGTCGTCCCTATCGCGCCCTCTCCCCTTGCCGCTTCCGCCAGGGCGTCCATCTTCTTGTGGTAAGGCATGACTATGTGGGCGGCGTAGCTTATCAGGAGCTTCACGCCTATGGCCTCAGGCTTCGGGTCAAGCTCCGCGATCTCCTTTTCGAGTTCGTCCGGGTCTATCACCAGCCCGTTACCTATGACGCACGTCCTGCCAGGGTAGAGCATCCCGGAGGGCAGGATGTGGAACACGTGCTTCTTCCCGCCTGCTATGACCGTATGCCCGGCGTTGGCGCCGCCCTGGAAGCGCACCACCACGTCAGCGTCCTTCGCCAGGACGTCCACTGCCCTTCCCTTGCCCTCGTCGCCCCACTGGGCGCCGACGAGCACCTTTACCTGGTCATTCATCGCTCAATTCCTCCAATTCCATCAATTGCGGCAGGGTTACGAGCCTGACCCCGCCTTTAGCGATCTCGTCCGGCGAAAGCGTCTCCAACGCCGCGACGGTCTGGGGCCTCAGGTGGCAGATCGCTATATGGCTGCCCTTCTTGGCTTGCGATATGGCCTTTTCGATCTGCGCGGATATCTTCGCGCGGTCTGATTCGTTGTCGAGGAAACGGTTGTTCTTGGCCGAGAGGAGCCCCGCCTCCGCAGCCGCCTCGTATGCCACGGTCTTCCTGGACGTGCTGCTGTCCATGAAGAACAGCCCGCGTTCCTTGAGGACTGCCATCACCGAATCCATGAGAGCCCTATCCTCCGTCGCCTTGGATCCCCTGTGGTTGTTGATGCCGTAAGCTCCCGGCAGTGAGTCGAGCAACGGGGTGAGCGCTTCCCGCACCTCGTCCTGGCTCATCCCCGTCCCTATATAGTAGAGCCTTGGATCGCCAGCCTTGCCGTCAGGATCAGGGACAGCCTGCATCGGCACGTGCACTAGGAAGGGAACGCCGGAGTCAGCCAGGAGCGAGGCGGTCTCTGAGCTATACCTCAGGTTCGGTATGATCGCCCAGGTGAGCGGCAGATCCATCGACAGCACCTGTCTCGCGAGTTCAATGTTCCCTCCGCAGTCATCCATGACTATCGCGAGGAACCTCCCGCTGTCAGGCCTGTCAAGCGACCTGGCAGGAACTGCGCCCTCAGGCGTAAGGGGCGCTATGTCGGGCAGGCTCTCTGGCGGCGCAATGTCGGGCGAAACTGGGGCCGGCTCGCCCGCCCCCGGGCCTCCCGTCACCTCATGCTCTTTCTCCACGACACCTAGGGCGTATATCGCGGCGAGAGCGCACAAAACCAACAGAAGGACGGCAAAGAACCAGCGGAAACGCATCTCTGGCACTCCTTAATTCAATCCGTCTTCTTTTTCTGTGACGCGAGGACGACGTTTTTCATGACGCCGAGCGCCTTCTGAAGCTGCGCGTCCTTCGCCTTGTCCGTGACTGGGCCGCCCTCCACCCTGTAATCCGGCAGGAGGCCCTTGTGGTCGATCACCTTGTCCGCAGGCGTCTTGTATCGCGCTATGGTGACGTACATCCCGGCGTTGTCCGGGAGGTTGAAGAGCGACTGCACGGAACCCTTGCCGAACGTCTTCGTGCCGACGAGCGGGCCGCGCCCCCTGTCCTGTATGGCGCCAGCCACGATCTCAGACGCGCTGGCGCTCCCCTCGTTGACCAGCACCACCAGCGGCAGGTCGGTCGCCTTGCCCTCACCGGCGAAGAGGGCGTCGTCGAAGCGGTTGACCCTGCCCTTCATGCTGACCACGAGGCCGCCATCGAGGAACTGCGATGCCACGTCCACAGCGACGTTCAGGAGCCCGCCAGGATTGTTGCGCATGTCCAGAATTATGCCGACTGCCTTTTTGGACTTGGCCTCCGCCAGCGCCTCCTCCAGCTCAGAAGACGTCTTGTGGTGGAAGTTATTGAGCCGCACGTATGCGATCCTGTCTATCATCTCGATGCGCACGGTCTTTATGTTGATGACCTCACGCCTCAGGTCGAACGTCAGAAAGTCGCTCTCCCCCGTCCTGCGGACCTGGATCTTAACGGACGTGTCAGCTGGGCCGCGGAGCATCTTGACCACGTCGTTCTGATCCATGCCCACCACGATCTTCTCGTCGACCTTTACGATCTCGTCCAGGGGCTTGACGCCGGCCCTGTCGGCCGGGGTGTCGTCGATGGGGCTGATGACGAGTATCTTGCCGTCGCGGGTGCCGACGTACATGCCAAGCCCGCCGTACTCGCCCTCCATCTCCATGTTCTCCTCGGTGAGCTGCTCCGGCTCGACGAACCTGGTGTACGGGTCGTCTGCGGCGGCAACGAGGCCGCGCATCGAGCCGAAGAAAAACTCCTTCTCGTCCAGCCCGTCCTCCCCGTCTATGAAGTACGTCTCAAGTATGGAGCGCGCCTGCCGCATCACGAGCAAGTTCTGATGCGAGAATGGCAGGAAGCGCTGCCAGTCGCCGGCGCCGTCCGCAGTGTCTGAAAGCGTGAAGCTGGCCGTGATCAGCGCGCCCAGCGTGACTCCGATGAACAAATCCTTAAATCTTTTCAAAATACGAAGCGCCTCTTCTTTCCTGAAAAAATCTCCAGCCCCTCTGGGGGCGGCTGTTCACTGGCAAACGACGCCTGGACTGGCCTGCGGCGCTATTTGTTGAGATACGTCAGAGGGTCCGTGGTGCTGCCGTTCACCCTGACCTCGAAGTGCAGATGGTTGCCTGTGGCCGTGCCGGTAGACCCGACCTTACCCACTACGTCGCCTGCCTTGACCTTCGCGTTCTCGGTCGTGTCGATGGCGGATAGGTGCGCGTAAACGGTGGTCAGGTTGCCGCCGTGGTCTATTATGACGACCTGCCCGTACCCCCTCAGCCAGCCGGTGTAGAGGATCTCGCCGTCTGCGGCGGCGCGCACCGGGTCGCCCTTGTTGCCGTCTATGTCGATGCCGGTGTGGGTCGTCCGGGTCTTGAATATGGGGTGGATCCTGGAGCCGTAGGGGCTGGTGATGGCGCCCCTCAGAGGCCACGCGAGCCTCCCGCCCTTGTAATAGAGCGGCGTGGCGCCGCCGCGGTTTTGCTGCTGCATCTTCTTCTTGGCGGCGAGGAGCTGGTTGACCTTCTGCTGCAGATCCTTCGAAGCCTTCAGCAGCTCCTCCTGCTGGGCCTGGAATAGCGCCTTGTCCTTGCGGACCTGCTGCAGGAGTTTGTTCCGCTCCTTCGTGGTCTTCTCTATGGACGACTTCCTCTTCTGCAGCTCCTTGTCGCGCAAATCGAGCTCGGCCTTCTGCTTCACCAGCTCCTCCCGCGCCTTGTCCAGCGTCGCTTTCTTTATGGCGAGGTCGTCGATCAGTGCCTTGTCCTGCTCGGCGATCTTGCTCAGCATGTACGACGTGGAGAGGGCGTCCTGCACCCCGCTCGCGGAGAGCAGTAGATTGAACTCAGTGATGCCGCCGTACTTGTACATAGCGACGACCCTGCTCCTCAGGAGCTGCTTCACGCCCTCGATGCTGCCGGATGTCTCGTCGATCTGGGCCAGTATCTCGGCAATCTTGTTCGCTATCTTGTTCCTCTTGAGGACGGCGATGGTCCTGAGCTGCTCCGTCTTGCTGATCTCGGCGCTCAGGTTGGTGATGTCCTTCATCACCTTGTCCTCTTTTTTGTTCGCGGCCTTCAGCTTCTGGTTGCTCTCCTTGATCTGATCCTGCATCTTCTTGTAGCGCTGCTCCTGTGCCTTGATCTGGCTCTCGAGGTCCCCCAGGTTCTGCGGGGCTGCGGCTGCGGCAAGGGCCGCGGTGCCCGGCAAAACGAACACAGCCGTCAAAAAGGCCAGCGTCCAGGCGCGGAAGCGCTTTTTCTCCGTCATCCCATCACGTCTCCTCTCGTAAGTCAAAGGGGCTTCATAGCCCTTCTCGTGAACGCTTCTACGGCCAGCAGGCTCGCTATGAGGCTCAAGGTCGCGCCGGAGCCCACGAGTATCACGCCCAGCTTCGCCACCAACATGCCCCGCTCCAGGAACGGCAGGAACGGCAGCAACTCTTTCAGCCGCTCTATAATGCCATTATAACTCAAACTGAGGAGGACGCTCGCCCCCAGCGAACCGATCCCCCCAAGCAATATGCCCTGTATCACGAACGGCATGGCCACGAACGTCGGCGTCGCCCCCACCATCAGCATTATGCCTATCTCCTCCTCCTTGGAGTAGACGGATATCCTTATGGTGTTGAACAGCACCACGGCGCTCGCCGTTATGGCCACGAGCAGCATCACCACGGAAAACTGCCCCGCGAACCGTGAGAAATTCGCCAGCTTCTGGGCGAGCTCTACTGCGTAGACGACATCCGAGACGCCCTCCATCGCGGAGAGCGCGTCCGCCACGGCCCTCACGCCGTCGGCCCTGTCCACGGAAATCTCTATGCTCCACGGGAGCGGGTTGTCGTCAGCCAGGAAGCCCAGCACGTTGGGCATTCTCGGCTCGACGCGGACCTGGAGCCTGCCCAGGGCTATCTCCGGCGTGATGATCGAGATCTTAGTGACGTGGGACAGGGTCGTAGCCCTCTTGGCTACCACGTCCGCTGAGGCCTCCGGCGCCAGGAACGCCTGTATCGTGAGCTCCCCCTCCATGATATTCACGATGTGGCGCGTGTTCAGCACCAAGAGGACGCTCGCCCCTATCAGGTAAAACACCGACATCGAGGTGAGCACCGTGAGGAGGGAGAGGCCCCAGTGCCTTACGATAAGGCGGGTGGCGTCCCGGAAAGTGTATTTAAAGCTCCCCATCCAGGTTGTACCTCCCCCTCTTCTCGTCCCTGACTATCCGGCCGGACCTGATGCCGATCACGCGCTGCCTGTAGGCGTCCACGAGATACTGGTTGTGCGTGGCCATTATGACTGTGGTGCCCAGCGCGTTTATGGAGATGATGAGCTGCATTATCTCCTCGGCCGTGTGCAGGTCCAGGTTGCCCGTAGGCTCGTCCGCCAGGAGGACGGAGGGCGCGTTCACGATGGCCCGCGCCACGGCGACGCGCTGCTGCTCGCCCCCAGACAGCTGCGGCGGATAGAGAAAACGCCTCCTCCAGAGGTTCACCTGATCCAGTATCTCGCCCGTGCGCTCCTTGACCTCGCGGGGCGGCGCGCCCAGCACCTCCAGGACGAAGGCCACGTTCTCGAAGACGTTCAGGTGCGGGAGCAGACAGAAATCCTGGAAAATAATGCCTATGTCCCTCCTGAAGATGGAGAGATCCACCCTGCTGATCTTGCGCAGCGAGAAGGAGCCGACGGTGATCTGCCCCCTCGTCGGCGCCACCTCCCTCGTGATGCAGCGGAGCAGCGTCGTCTTCCCGGAGCCTGTCGGCCCCACCAGGTAGACGAACTCGCCCTTCGGTATCTCTAAATAAATATCCTCCAGCGCCGTTATGTCAGGGTAAAATATCTTGCTCACTCCAGAGAAACGGATATCCATAGTTACCTCCTGCGCATAGCCCAGACCTGGACGACATTGTGGACTATCTCCCTGTGCGTGAGCCCGTAATACTCCTGCATCTCTTCATGCGTCCCGCTAGTCGCGAAACTGTCCCCTATCGCCACGCTCCTGACAGGGACCGTGTAATTCCTGGCGAGACACTCCGTGACCGCCCCGTACAGGCCTGCCGCGTTCGCGTGCTTTTCAGCCACCACGCAGCACCCCGTCCTTCGGACGGACGCGAGCAGCATCCTCTCAGGAAAGGGCTTTATGCTGTAACAGTCTATGACCTCGGCGTTGATCCCCTGCTGCGACAAGACCTTCGCGGCTTCCAGCGCTTCCTTTACCATGACGCCGCATGAAGCTACCGTCACGCCGTCGCCCTCAGTGAGGAGCCTGGCGCCACCGACGGCGAAGTCGCCGTCACCGTAATCGTAGATGTCGCCCGCGGCCGCCATGCTGAGACGCACGTAGGCGGGGCCGTCGTGGCCCGCCAGCGACCTGGTGAGCGCAAAGGCGCTGTTCCTGTCTGACGGTACCAAGACAGCCATATTTGGCATCACCCTCATAAGGGCTATGTCCTCGCACATCAACCCTACCGCGCCATCGTGCCCCAAGGCCGTCCAGTCATGGGAAGATAATATCACTACTTTAAGATTAGGAATAGCTACCGCCGTGCGAATCTGCTCATAGGAACGGGCGACGAAGAGCGGCGAGCCAGGGGCCCAGATAAATACCCGCCTGCCGTCTAAGGAGAGGCCAGAGGCCACGAGAACGGCGTTTTGTTCCGACGGGCCGATAGATATGCCGCCTAGATCCGGCTCATTGGCGTTGAGCGTCGCCCTGTCGGGTTCCAGGATCACGGCGTTGCCTCCCCCCTTCATGCAAGAGAGGGCGTCACGCGCGCCGTCGTAACTGCGCCCCGGGCCGTTCACGCCGAGCCTCCGTGATCGCCGGCCTTAGTGTCCAGCTCAGAGAGCGCGCGCTCCACGTCGTCCAGCGACGGAGGCGTGTCCCGCGCATCTGGCTCGAAGGCGTCAAGACGCTGGTTGCTGCCGGTCAGGGCGATAATGGCTACGGGTTCGGGCCCTGACGTCTCGATCGATCGGAAGGCGCGTTCTATGGATGCGAAATCGCGCCCGTCCGCCACGTCCGTCCTCCAGCCGAAGGCGCCGAGTCGATTTATGAGGGTCGCTTCAGCCTCCACGCCGCAACGTGGGTCGCCGGATGACTCCATGATCATGAAGAGGTTGCCGGGCGCGAGCCCAGCCGCCGCGTCAATGGATTCCCACAGCCCGTCCCAGCGCGGCTCACCCACGCCCATCACGCAGAAGACCCTGCCGGCGTGCCCTGCCATGCGGATCTGAAGCGCAAGCCCGAGGGCTATGCCCAAGCCGTTTGTCCCGCCGGGCGCGTCTATGCCGGGCGTGCGTATGTCAGGGTGCCCTTGCAGCATCCCGCCGAGCCTCCTGTAGCTCCAGAGCTCGTCACGGTCGAAGAAGCCGAGACTCGAAAGGCAGGCGTAAAGCGCCGGGGCCGCGGAGACGCTGCTCAGGACGAGCCTGTCGCGCTCAGGGTTGTTCCTCCGGCTCGGGAAGACCTTCATAAATTCCCAGTACAGGTAGACGAGGAGCTCGACTACCGATAGCGCCGGCGAAAGGCCGTATGACCTCGACACGCCCGCCATGCGGACGACATCCTTCCTGATATTGAGGGCGATTTCCGCGAGCTCGCCCCTCCTTGCGTCATCCATCTATGCATCCTCCAAGGCACGGCTCAACGCTTTGCTGAAAACCATTTCAAGGGCTTGCGCCGCTTTATCATGATCCGGCTGTTTTTTATCCTTAAACAGAGTTTTTGTCAATACTTTTATTATATCAGAGTTTGACTGGCCGAGGTCGAATTCGGGGCATAGCGCGTCCCACTTTTCCGCGAAGTCAGCCACCTTCGGGTCATAGGGCGCCATTGCGAGCTTGAGGCCCCGGAGCAGTGACAGCACGCCGAAGTGGAGTCTCATCCCAATCGCGGCCGACGCCCCCTGGGACGCCCGGACGAAGTCGTCCTTGCCCTTCACGATGGCCACCTCGCACCGTGGCAGTTTCCCGCTCGCAAAATGCCTTTCGAACTCCGAGGCGTCATCCTCCGAGAGGGCTATCCCCCTGACGCGTTTGCCACAGGCGCCGTACGCCCGCGCCGCCGCTATGACGCGCTCCGCGATCCTGGGGTCCTTCGTCGGGCGGACGTTGATCAGGACGTCCCCGTCTTCGGCGGGGTCCAGCCTCGGCACGTCCAGGGCCATGACGATGTCAGGGCAGAGCTCGGCATTGAGGCCCATCTTTAGCGCCAGTTCCAGCGAGGTGATGCCCCTGACCGAAAGGTACGCGCACCTTGAAAGCGCGTCTTTGGTCATCGCCCTGCCGAGGGCCGTGGAGAGCGGGCCGATGGACTGGCTTAACGCGGCTACCCGGCAGGAGGAGCGAAGCGCCTTGCGCACAAGCGCCCAGTAGTAAAGGCAGGATCTGGCGCTGCTTGAGTCCTGAAAGATGCCGCCGCCGGCTAGGAACATGGAGCGCGAGGCGCAAAGGGCCCTGTTCAAAGAAGAGGAGACGAGCCCCCGTTCGAACGCCTCTATCCCTAACGCGCGCGATGACTCCCGGGGGCTGTGCGAGAGGATGGCTATCCGCTCCCTCCGAATGCCGGCCCGCTCGATAAAACCGATAGCGCCGGACGCGAGCAGCTCGTCGCCCAGATTGCCGAAGCCGTAGTAACCAGCCAGCAGCACGTCGAAACGTCTGCCGTCCGCGCCGGGCGTCACTCGAATATCTCCCTGCCGCCCTTCCGCCATACGGGGCCGCCAATGTAGTCGATGAGGACTATCGCCACGAAGCCCACGACGAGTCCCAGCCACCAGCCGTTGATGACCCTCGTCACCGTGAGCGGCAGGAGCGTGTGGAAGTGGCAGAAAGCGTTTACGGCGGAGGCGAAGGCGATGCTCGACCCGACCCTGAACACCTCCCTGTACCGCACTGCCCACCCCCTGCGCACGAGGGCGTGGTAAATGACGAGGCAGGGGTACCCAACCAGGAACTCCTTCGTGCGGGGACGGACGCCCAGGGCGCGCTCCATCATCTCCCGGAAGCTGATCTCCCAGCCAGGCACCGAGGAGACGTTATCGCTGCGGACGGTGAGGACGAAGGCGGCCGCTAAGAGGAAGGCTACCAGGAAAAGCTCCCCCCACTGCGATGGGCGTCTCATTATCTGCGAGAGGGACTCCGGATGCACCCTCTGCTTGAGGTCGTTCGACAGTATGAGGAGCGGAGGGAGGAGCAGCGTGAGCTTGACGCCGGAGAACGGCGTAAGCCGGAGCATAGCCTGCGCCGTCCCGTAAAACGCCGCGACCGCCAGGCCGCCCGCCAATACTATCAACAGCCCCGCGAACAGCCCCGCGAACGGTTTTTTGTACCTGTCCAGCGCCCAGATCGTTGCCTCCGTGGCGGCGAGCGCGGCCGTGACGCCGCCTAACAGGCGCCGGACGGCCGCGATTTCGTATGCGGCGAGGCCCAGGGCTACGGCAAATGCCACCAGCGCGCCAGCCTCCAGCGCGGAGGCCCTCTTCTCCGCGCGTCCGGCGTACCTGCGCGCGTGGAACCAGAAGCAGGCCGTGAACACGAAGGCCACGGCGAGCGCCGAGAGCGGGCCTGCGTCAAAGAGCGGGATGGTCTGCGGCCACCCGAACGAGTATCCCCTGGACGCGAGCGAGTCGTGTATCCTACCCAGGTCATCCAGGAAAAGAGGGAGGCGGCCAGCTGCGTAGAGCTCATATGGCCTCATGAGCAAGAGACGGATCGAGCGCTCGTGTGCGGCCCGCACCATCCTCTCCACCACCTGTGAGCGCGTCAGCAAGCGCGAGACCAGCTCGTCCTTCACTATGCTGTGCAGCGGCAGTATGTCAGGCTTGACAGCCCCGTACAGCGCCCCTGCGCCAACCTGGCGGACGAACTCCGCCTGCGCCGTCGAAATGCCGTTTTCCTTCAAGACGGCGGCCAGAGGGGCGAAGTCCGGGTAACCTGCCACTATCTGGCCGGAGGGCAGGATGCAGGCCATGGACGGGAAGCGGTTCTTGACCCACGCGACTGCGGCAGCGATCCTGTCGCTTCCTGTGCCGGGGGCCGGCGACGGCCTGAATATCGACGCGATCCGCTCCTCCTGGGCAAAGCGCAGCGCCTCGAAATCCGGGAGGATGCCAGCGTCGCCGAACTCATCGACTGTGCCTGGCAGCACGATCAGGACCTGGCTGCCGCTTTCGCGCCTCTCGCTCTGCGGCATCTTTAAGTTCAGGTATTCGAGGATGGCCGGCAGGGCTGGTGCGGACCTGTCGATCAGGATGGACGCGCTGCCCGGCGGCAGGCCTGTTCCAGCGCTGACCTGCCTCGGCATTGACGTGAGCGGCCCGTAGACGAGCGGCATCGCGCCGTTTGCGAGATCCCTTCCCGTGAACTCCTGGACGGTGAGCCCGCGCACCCCTCTTTTCGCCAGCTCCGCCAGGACGAGGGGCGGTGTGCTCCCGGACTGTTTAGCCAGCGAAACCACGTCCTTGTACTCCGCGACGATAGCCACGGTCCTGTGGCTCCACTCCACCGAGAGCCTCCTGTACAGGTCCTTTGAGGCTAATAGCATCGCAGCCAGCATGAGCAGCGCGAAGAGACTGCCGCCAGACATGAGGGGACGTTTGAGCTCCTCTATCCTGTCCTTGAGCGTAAAGGCTATGGCGGGGTTTTCGCCGCCTTCAGTTTGCCCGTCGTCATCCCACTTGTCAGGCATCCCTCACATCTCCTTCCATGGCGATTTTTTGGGCGAGTTCCCCCAACATGCCCTTGAGCCTGAACGCGGGCAGGCCCACCACGTTGTAGTAGCATCCCTCTATCCTCGCGACTAAGAGCGCGCCCAGGCCCTGTATGGCGTAAGCGCCAGCCTTGTCGTCACCCTGGCCGCTTTCGGCGAAAGCCCGCGCTTCGTCCTCCGGGAGGTCGCCGAAAAAGACCTTCGTCGTCTCCAGCCCCCTGTCCAGGATCGCGCCGCCCGAGGCAAGGGCCAGGCCCGTGTGGACGAGGTGGCTCCTACCTGAGAGGGCGCGCAGCATGAAGAGCGCATCCTGGCGGTCGCGCGGCTTCCCGAACGAGACGCCGTCCACGTCAACCACTGTGTCGGCGCCTATGCAAACGCCGCTGGCCCTGGCGGACGCGTACTCCGCCTTGAGGCAAGCCAGGCGGAGGGCCAGCGCCGGGGGCGTCTCGCCCGGCAGCGGCGTCTCGTCCACTTCCGCCGGGAACACGTCGAACGTCGCGCCTATCGACGAGAGTATCTCCCGCCGTCGCGGACTCGCGGAGGCGAGCACCAGGTTCTGAAGATGAGCCGTCATCGCGTCACAAAAAGCCCTATGACGCCGCCAAGGAACGTCCCCAGGTTCATCCGCAGGCCGAAGTGGAAGCCGAAATTAAACGCCAGCATATCCAGATCCTCGAAGCCGATCCTGAAATTGACGATGTCCTTGAAGAGCGGGGCCGTAGTCGAAAAGTGCTGAAAAAATATCCCTATGAACGTCCCGAGGACCACACACGCCAGGAATAAGAGCCAACGGGTCGAATAGCCTCTGATTATCGCGGGCACGCGTCACACCCCCATAAAGTATAGAATACAGGCGATCCCGCCCACTGTCATGTTGTATATGGAGAACACCCAGCATCTGTCCCCCGCGACTATCTTCTTTAAAAGGAAGAGCGAAGCCAGCCCGGAGACGAACGCCAACGCCGCGGCGGGCATCCATCCGTCTGGCAGCGCCTGCATGAAGTTGCCAACCCCGCCCATTTTGGCGGCCTCGTAGACGGCAGCCCCGGCTATGGTCGGCACTGAGAGCAAAAACGAAAACCTGAACGCGTTGTCCCTCGAGAGGCCCAGAAGGAGGCCCGCCCACATCGTAGAGCCGGAACGGGATATGCCGGGGATCACGGCAAGGCCCTGGAGGAGACCGACGAAGAGGCCGTCACTTGCCCTGACCGCGCGGTGTCCGCCCAGTGACTTCGATGAGAGCAGGAGGAGCGCCGTTATCCACAGATTGCCTCCCAGCCAGAGCAGATTTGCCGAGGCTTTGGCCGCGAACGGCTCTAACAGGATCCCGATAGGTGCCGTGACAGCGACTCCCGCGACTACAGCCCACCCAAAACGCCACCCGTCCCACGAGCGCGCGTTTGGGTTGAAAAAACCGAACAGCCACTCTATCAGCAGGGAAGCGATGTCCCTCGCGAAAAAGACCAAAACGGCCAGGAGCGTGGCCAGATGGAGGACGAGGTCGAAGGCGAACGACGGGTCGCTGATCCCTGCGGTTATCTTGGCAATCCCGAGGTGGCCGGAGCTGCTGACCGGCAAGAACTCGGTCACGCCCTGCAGCATGCCGAGGAACAACGTCTCCTCTTTCATCACAGCACTCCCCGTATCATGATTTCGCGGCTATGGCTTCGCGCTTTGCTTCGAATGGACGCGCTCGACGTCCTTCACTATGTAGGCCAGGTTCCTCGCGTGGTCGCCGATGCGCTCGAGGTTGCTCAGCACGTCGATAAAGACGACCCCTGTGGCCGGCTCGCATTTCCCGCTGTTCAGGCGCTCGATGTGGCGGGCGCGCAGGACGCGCTCCATGCGGTCTATCTTGGGCTCTATCTCGAATACTTCGTCGGAGATGTTGGAGTCCTCCGACTCCAGCGCCCTGAATGACTTCTCGACCGCCTGGAGCGCCAAGGCGAACATCCCGTCGAGCTCGGTGAGGGCCTTGCCGGAGAACTTCAGCTTCTTCTCCTGCATGTACTGGGCGGTCTCGACTAAGTTCTCTGCGTGGTCGCCGATGCGTTCGATGTCGCCGGCGCCGCTCGCGCAGGAGTTCAGTATGAGAGAGAGGTCGCTTGACAGCTCCTGCTGCCCCACTTCCGTCGAATAGCTGATTATGTCGTGGGTGAGTTCGTCGATAGTCTTCTCGACCATCAGGACCTCCGGGATCATCTTGCTCTCCCTCTCGATGAGCACCCTATGGCAGTCCTTCAACATGCCGTGCGCTATCCAGCCCAGGCGCACCATCTCCTTGCGGACGGCGTCTACGCCGGCGGCGGGGGCTACCGTTATGAGCTTCCGGTTTAGGTAGCTGGTGTTGCGCGCGGCTTCCGCTTCCGTCCTGTCATCCGGGATGATCCGCTTTATGAAGGCGGTGTATTGATTTATAAAAGGCAGGAAGAGCAGGGTGTTGATGATGTTGAACAGGCTGTGGGCGTTGGCCACCTGGCGCGCGATCTCGTCCGACGTGCTGGAGACGAGGACGGAGAAAGGGGTGAGGAGAGTCATCATGATACACGCGCCTATCACGTTGAACATGACGTGCGCGGCTGCGGCCTGCTTCGCCGACCTGTTGCCGCCAATCGACGCCAGGACAGCCGTTATGGTCGTCCCGATGTTGTCCCCCAGGATGATCGCTATCGCTGCCGGCAGGCTGATCAGGCCGTTAGAGGCCATCACCATCGTGAGGCCGACCGTGGCGGAGCTCGCCTGTATGAGCATCGTCACGCCGGCGCCCACCGCGAGCCCTATTACCTCGTGATAGTTCACGAGGCGGAAAAATTCCTGCCGTCCCCGCAGGAAGCTCATGGCGTCCTGCATCATCCCCATGCCGACGAAGAGCAGCGAAAAACCTACCAGGCCAGAGCCGAACTGCCGTTGCCTCCTGTCCTTGCCGGCCACCGTCAAAAACGCCCCCGCGACCGCCGCGACTATCGCGTATTTTTGTATGCTGAACGCCATGAACTGCGCCGTGATCGTCGTCCCTATGTTTGCGCCCATTATCACCCCGAACCCTTGAGACAGCGTCATCAGGCCCACGTGGACGAAGCTCACGACCATGACGGTGGTGGCGCTGCTGCTCTGGATGATGACGGTGACGAGGGCGCCGACGGCCACGCTCCTGACCGGGGTGCCCGTGAGGGACGAGATCAGCTTTCTGAGGTTGTCGCCAGCGAGGTCCTGGAGCGCGTCGCCCATGATCTTGATCCCATATATGAGAAGCGCCACGCCGCCCAAAAGATTCAAGACGTCTTGAATGGACAAATCCACATCTCCCTCTCGCCGGAAACTTTTTTGCTCCTTTACGCCTCCGCCTGATGCCAATTCGATTTCAGCCGGGCGTCGATGATGCGTCTAGTGGCGCGTAAACGCAGCGATTATACGATTATAATCTTTAAACTCTAGGCGCCTGATTGCAAATCGGTATTAACCTTCTTCTTCGCTCCCCTCGATCTGCGCCTGCCGGCGGTCTTGGGCGCTGGCTGGTCAAGGGGCTTATCCAGGTCGACGGTGGTGACCATCGGTATTATGGCGGGGTTGGCCCTGAAATTCCGCGACAGGATCTCACGGACGCGCTTGCGGATCTCGGCGCAGAGCAGATTGCGCTCCACGGCGCCGGAGCGCGCGGCGTCGAGGGCCTTTGTGACGGCCCCTTCCATGTCCGGCGTCATGTTGTCCCTGTCCATGGCGAACACGCTGCCCTTGCTTTCGATGCGCAGGGGCGCTATGAGCCTCAGTTCGCCGTCCGTCACTACCGAGATCGTCAGGACGCCGCTCTCCGAGAGTTCCTTGCGGTCTCTCAGGAGGCTCCCCTCGAACTCCCCCAGCATCATCCCGTCCACCAGTATGGCCCCGGACTGCACCCTGCCGCCGGCCCTGACCCGCCCGTCGCCCTCGAATAAGAGGGTGTCGCCGTTTTGCATGATGAAGACGTTCTTCATCGGTATGCCCATGTCGCGGGCGAGCTGGCCGTGACGGACGAGGTGCCTGTACTCGCCGTGGACCGGCATAAAGTACCGGGGCTTCACGAGACTCAGGAGTATCTTCTGTTCCTCCCGTGAGGCGTGCCCTGAGACGTGGATGGCCTGGCTCTTCTCGTATATGACGTCGCACCCGCACGCGAAGAGCCTGTTCACGGTGTTGCTCACGAGCTTCTCGTTCCCCGGGATGGGGGTGGCTGAAATCACAACGAGATCCTTCGCGCCCAGGCGGACCTGCCTGTGCTCCCCCTTGCTCATGAGGACGAGACCGGAGAAGGGCTCGCCCTGGCTCCCCGTCGTGAGGACTACGGTCCTGTTGGGCGACAGCTTCTCCGCCTCGGCGGAGGTCACGATGAGGTCGTCCGATACGTCCATGTAGCCGAGACGCCGCGCCAGGTCGATGTAGGAGAGCATGCTGCGCCCGACTAAGACCACCTTGCGGTTGAAGCGGGACGCCGTGACGAACACCTGCTGGGCTCTGTAAAGGTTGCTGGCGAACGCCGCGATCACGATCCTCTTGTCCTTGTGCGACCGGAATATCTCCTCGAAGGACTTCGTGACGACGGACTCAGAAGGGGTAAAGCCGGCCCGCTCGCTGTTCGTCGAATCGGCCAGGAGCAGCAGGACGCCCTCCTTGCCAATCTCGGCCAACGCAGCTAGATCCGTCCCCTGCCCGCCCACTGGCGTGGCGTCGAGCTTGAAGTCGCCGCTGTGGAGGATCGTGCCTAGCGGGGTGCGGACGAACACTGCGAGCGAGTCAGGGATGGAGTGCGAGACCCGTATGAAGCCGACCTCGAAGCATCCGGCCTTTACAGTCATCCCCGCCTGCACGTGACGGTAGTCTGGCTTGTATGTCAGGCGGGCGTCTAAGAGCTTGTTCTCCACGAGGCCGAGCGTGAGGGGCGTGCCGTAGAGCGGCGTGTCCAGGCGCGGGAGTACGAGCGGCACGGCCCCGATGTGATCCTCGTGTCCGTGTGTCAGGAAAATGCCCCTTATCCTCTCGCGCCTCTCCACCAGATACTGGACGTCGGGGACGACGAAGTCTATCCCCAGCATCTCCTCCTCGGGAAACTTCATCCCGCAATCTATGACCACTATATCATCGCCATACTCTATGGCGGTGATGTTCTTGCCAATTTCGCCGAGCCCGCCCAGCGGGATTATCCTAAGGCCGGAATGCGTCCTTCCCCGTGCGGCAGAGGGCTTCTCGCCCCTTTTTTTTCTTGTCATTGTCATTCAGTCAACCAACTCCTCATCCTGAAAACAGGATAAACAACCTAACCCTGGCCTAAACCAGACGAACATACATACGACGGGCCACGTCGCCACGGCCCGTCAAGCCTTCGGGGGCTATAGTATCACAAAACACCGCTACTTGTTAGCGCTTATACCCGATGACGTTTCGCAGGAGGTTCTTCCTCCACTCCTCGCCGGAGGCGTCCTCCACCCCAACCGGCGAGCCGCCGTCTATCACGCCGACGATGCCCCTGCCCTGGTCGCTCTGCGCGATTATGACCTGGAGAGGGTTCGCCGTGGCGGCGAAGATGCCGCATACTTCCTGGACGGCCTTGATGCGCTGGAGCACGTTGATCGGGTAGCCGTTTTTCAGGACTATGACGAAGGAGTGCCCGGCGCCGATCTTAAGCGCGTTGCGGACGGCGCACCCCACGAGTTCCGGGTCGTTGCCGTCGCGCCTCACGAGCTTTTCTATCGACGCCTCGCAGAACGCCACGCCGAACAAAAGGGACGGCGAACTCGTCACGAGCGCCTCGAAGATGTCCTCGACGGTCTTGACGAAGTGGCTCTGCCCTACGATGACGTTGCAGCCATCAGGGATTTCAACGCTTTCAAGCACAAACTTCAGTTCTGACATCGCGCGCACCTCCATAAAAAAACCCCGGCTCCTTAGTCGGGGTAATGTTTGCCGCAAATCTTGCGCTGTTCCGCGCTAGCTGCCGCTCTTGGATCTCTTTAGCTCCTGTACCACGTCGTCGGTGATGTCCACGCCGCCGTAGAAGAGCGCCGTCTTGTCCACCACGACCGTCACCTGCTTTGCGGTGGCAACGGCACGGACTGCGAGGTCGATGTCCTTAAAGAGGGGCTGCATCAGCTTCTGCTCCTCCTCGGCGATCTCGCGGCGCATCGCCTGGAAGATCTCTGCCTTTTTGTTGTTGTCCGTCTCCTTGTCGATGGCGGCCTTCGCCTGCTCCTGCTTGGTGTCCGCAATTTCCTTTATCTGCTTTAGAGTCCCCTCGTACTTCGGGTGCTGAAAGAGAACCCTTTGCGGATCGATGCCCCCAACCTTCTCCTCGGCTGCCGAGGCTGACATGGCCGAGAACGCGCCAAGCAACAGCGACAGCGTTAGAACCCACAAAAATTTCCTAGATAATCGCATGATTAAAGCCTCCTCTTAACTTATTGCACACCGCAACGATCATATTTTACTAGTCTTCATTTACGCTGTCCAAGTATAATTACTTATTGAGATTATAACTCAGATTGTTCAGCTTGCAAGCGGGCAACCGCGTCTTCGAGCGTCCGCGCGGCGAACAGGACGTCGTCGTCGTCCATATCCGTGTAAACCGGCAGGGATATCTCTCCCGCCGAGAACGCCTCCGCTTTCGGAAAATCGCCCGGGGCGAAGCCGAACTTTTCCCGGTAGTAGGTGTGCAGATGCACGGGCACGTAATGCACCTGAACGCCTATGCCGTTTCCCCGCAGCGACTCGAACACGGCCCGCCGGATGGCCGGCTGCACCCACACCGGGAAGAGGTGATACGCGTGGCCTGGGTGGTCAGGCGGCAGCTTGATGTTTTCTGCGCACCCGCCGGAGAGCGCGTCGCGATACAGCGCCGCGATCCCCCGCCGCCTCGCGACGAAGCCCCCGAGCCTCTTGATCTGGCTCTGGCCCAGCGCTGAGGCCACGTCCGAGAGCCTGTAGTTGTAGCCGATGCTGATCATGTCGTTGTCCCACGGCCCCTCGTAGGGCCGCGCGAATTCACCGGGGGATTTGGTTATGCCGTGCGAGCGGAAGAGCCTCATCCGGTCGGCGAAGCGCTTTGAATCAGTCACGACCATCCCCCCCTCCGCCGTGGTGATGTGCTTGACTGGGTGAAAGCTGAATACGGTCATATCCGCCTCTTTGCCCACCCTTGCCCCTCCTCTTGACGCGCCCAGGGCGTGGGCGGCGTCCTCAATGAGAACGGCGCCCACGCGCGAGGCCAGCCCCTTGAACGCTTTTATGTCAACCGGGTACCCGGCGTAGCTCACCGGCACAATCGCCTTGACCGGCGCGCCGGCGTTCCGGCAGACATGCTCCGACTGCTCCGGGTCGAGGCAGAGGGACTCGGAAACGTCGGCGAAGAGCGGGCGGCCGCCGCAGTAGATGGCGGCGTTGGACGTGGCCGCGAAGGTGAGCGGCGTGGTTACGACAGCGTCCCCGGGCGAGACGCCGGCTGCGTGCATGGCCCCGTGCAGCGCCGCCGTCCCGCTGGAGAACGATACGGCGTAGGACGCCCCCGTGTACTCAGCTACGGCGGCCTCGAAACCCTCGACCGCAGGCCCTGTGGTCAGCCACTCGCCCTCAAGGACCTCGAGCACCGCCCTTATATCATCCTCGTTTATGCTCTGATGCCCGTATGGCAGATATTTCCCAGGCAACCAAGACCCCTCCATTTTGTAAAGACCGTCCGGGGCGTACCCCTTCGTTATTTTATCACTTGAAATCGGCCGTCGCGCGCCTTATCTTCTCGTGATCCCACGCGTCGTGACGCCCCTGCGCGTCGATGGCCTTGAGGGGGAGTATCCTCCTGAAATCGGAATGCTGCTGGAGCTTGATGTCCGGGAAGCCGGACTCGCGGATCGTGGCCACTATCGTATGGAGCCCGGACATGCGGGCCACGTTGAGCACGGGGACCATGTCGGTGTCCTTCGAAAATACCAGGATCGTGTCTACCTGCCTGTGAAACGAGACGTGAGAGATGTCGAGGCCGATGAGCATGTCCACCTGTTTCTGGACCAGGTTCGGGCGCCCGTTCGCCTCCAGGTTCTGGCAGCGCTGCTGCCCGAGCCGCAGCGAAAAATAATCGCTCTTCATCAGGTTTTCCTGGAATTCCCTCGCCATCTCATACGTGTACTCGTGCTTTGCCTTCGGGGAGCTGTTTATGTTCCCCGGAATCTCCGGGGTGAACCAGTATTTCTGGAACAGGCCCAGCTCCGCGGTCCCGGAGTACCTCCTGGAGTTGACGCAGAACGACTCCACCTCGCCGGCCGTCATGGGCAGCGCGGTGTACAAAAATATGCGGAACAAGCGCTCGCTCGAAAGGAGGAAGGAGTGGAACAGATACGTGAGGTGCTGCATGTTGTTGCAGTCAAATGCCAGAGACCTGTCCTTCCTCATCGTGACGGAAAGGCATCCATATAAATTTTGCCAGTCCACAAAAATAGCGACTTTATCCATAGTATATACCACCTTTATCGCAAAACGATCAAAGGAATCTTCGGTCGATCTCGCAAAAAAAACTGCCGGATGACGTGTAAACACACCACCCGGCTTTAAGATACTTTCTCGCTCCTGAGGAGCTGGATAGTTTGTATCATCCGGGGCAATGTTTGTCAAGGGGAAACATAAAAATTTGTCAAGCATAAAAACCAGAAAAAATATCTGCGCAAAAATACATTTAAAAATAACGGCATATATATTAACGCGCGAGACAGTGCCGCCAGGCACCCCCCTGCGCACCCGCGCACCCGGAACCGCCGCGCGCGGGGTCAGGTCGCTGCCGTCCCTACGCTCCCACCTCCGTTCAGAAAGAGATCTTCGCTGACGGTATTTCATATGCCGCCATACGTCAGCCCAGCCGGGCTGAAATTCCCGCCGCCCGCCGCCCTGCTTGCCGCAGCGAGGCCCGCCCTGCCATCCCGGTGAGAGTATCCTACAGATCTCTCCAGGATTCCTCAGCGTTTACAACGATTTTTTGAAATATAATATTGTGAACAGATATGCGGAACTAGCGGGCAGACACCACGAAAAGGCGTGAGGGCCGCAATCGGCGTCCGTTAATCAGAAGAGCAGCCGGAACGGCCTCGTTTCGATGTCGCTCGTGGCCTTGAGCATCTGGCTCGCGACCTGGTACTGCAGCGAGTGTTTTGTGAAGTTCATCATCTCTGCCGGTATGTCGGCGTTCACTATCCTCGATCTGGCCTCCTCGAGATTCGACGCGTAAGTCTCGAGGCTTGAGATCGTACGCTCCGCCCCGTTAATCTTTGCGCCGACCAAGGCCCGTTGCGACGAGAGCGCGTCGAGGGCCTTTTCAATTGTCGCGATGCTTTCAGCGCTCGATTCCCTCGTGCTGAGGTCAATCTCGTAAAGCCCGAGCAAATCCGGGCCCATACGCCCTAGGTTAAGGAGAGGCATGCCGCCTGAACCCGCTTTGGGCTGGCTCGTAAAAATATTTATGCCGCGCGCCCTGTCTCGCTGATCATCTTTTTCCCGGTCGTCGTCTTTTTCGTCCGTCTCCATGCTGCCCAAAACCGACCTGACGCCTGGCATCAGCGCGTTGCCGGCATTAGCCCAAAAAAACGCGCGAACCTCGGGCGTCATCTCGTTCCATGCCGCGACGCCTTTCCCAGGGTCGTCTTGATCGTCGTTTGAGACCTCCCCCAGGCTCCCCGGGGTCAATTGAGCGACTGGGCCTTGAAAAGAATCGAACACCGATTGAAAGGCCTGGTTTAACGCAAGGTTATGCCCGAGATCCGCGTCGAATTCCTCTGGTTTTTCCGCCATCGCCTCAGTCTCGGCCACATAACCGTTTACCTTGGTGAGCGCCTCGCTGACGCGCTGCATGTTCGATACGGCCTTTTCAAGCGTCGTGAGGTCGAGGTCGTCTAATTTTAAAATTTTGAGGCTCAGTTTGTCCTTGTCAAATTTTATCTCGCCCTCCGTGGAATCGCCATCGCCATTTTTCTCCTCGGCATATTTTTCCAGGTAACTGAACACGGACGCGTAAATGTCCTTCATGACGAGGTTTTGATCGACGAGCTTCCCGACAGACGATCGCAGCGCCTTGACCTCGGCCTCGTTTCCGGCGACTAAGGAGATGGCGTTTTTCTCAAAATAATCCAGCGTGTCCGCCGCGAACAATTTGATTTTATTGAACTGGGAGCCGCCGATGAGGTCGTTTATATATTCGGTGAGCTCCGCAGCCTCGTCCTGCACGTAAGCCCTGTCCTCGTCCGATATGGTGTCAGAAGCGGCGTAAACGGCGAGTTCCCGTAACCTCTGAATGGCGTCCTGGATATTGGCGAGGACGCTATCGGTGCTTTTGGCCATATCCCGACACATCGCAATGTTTCTCGCGGTCTGCCGCGCACCGTTTATCTGGGACGTCATCCTCTCGGCCATAGCCATTCCGGCTGGGTCGTCGGCCGCCCTGTTTATCCTGAGCCCGGTCGAAAGCCGTTCCAGGGATTTTGTGACCTCGTTTTGATGATAACGCATCGCGTTGAGGACTCTCATCCCCAGCGCGCTCACATTGGCGACATTCAAGACCTCACCTCCCTGTGAGACTTCGTGAACCCCTTCCTTGACCTTAACTAAAGTTTACACGAAATCGCGCCGCTTGTCTACGCTGCTTTATTTTGACTCCCCACGCGCGCGCCGTGATTTCGTGATTTCGTGATTTCGTCAGTGCGGCAGCATAAATTTCGTTATAGACAAAACACAGCCGCGGGTGTAGAATACGTTAGTCTTAAGCAGTACGTGGTGGCAGAAATGACAGATTTGCACAATTGAATACAGATGAATCCCGGGCAACGAGGAATCCGGTGAGAATCCGGAGCGGCCCCGCCACTGTAATCGGGACGAAACCACATGCGCGAGCGAGCCACTGCCTCCAACAAGGCGGGAAGGCGTGGGAGTAGGGTGAACGTGAGTCAGGATACGAGTCGGGAGGATATGCGCGGTGGGCGCAGACGTATCTCTCGTCATCCGTTTTCGGGATATGTCGTATAGTTTTAGCGAGGCCTACGCGCGAGCGTAGGCCTTTTTTAGCGTGTGATCCTCTTAAAACAGCTTATCGGCCAGCCATCCGATAGACAAGTCCCTCAGTACCACGCGCGAGCGCGCGGCGGCCTCGGTAAACCGCCGCGCGCTCACGCGTCTTTGCGCGGCAGGAATGTACTATTGTCGCGGCCCGGTTCGCGAAGAGAGCCGAAAAGCCTGGGCGTCTTCTTGAGGCAACCTGATAGCCATGTTGTTTTTCGTGCTGACGGGGCCATCAGCCGACGCCTTGCCGCCGGCTTTGATGATCGCTTTTACCATCGCGCCGGTCATGAAGGCCAGGCACTCAAAGTCCAGGAACCTCGGCGCGCTTTTGTCGAACATTATCTGGATCTCGGCCGGGAATTCGTCGTCGGCATCGTAAAAGACTATCTGGCAGAGGATTTTAGGCAGGGGGCGCAGCTGCCAGACGTGCTTGCCTGAGGACGGCTCAGGGATCTCTACGCCGCCCAGGCGTCTCATCGCCCGCTCGAAGCCGCTGTAATTATCGGCAAACTCGCGGATCAGAGGGCCGTTCATTATGCCGCCTGCCAGGCTGTTCTGCCCGTCGATCATCCCGGTGAGGCGGTTCAGCGGCGCGAAGTCATACAAAAAATCGCCGGCGCCGGATGACGTTACGTAATAGGCCAGCACGCTCTTGCTGTTCACGTCAGCCAGCCCTCCGTCCTCCGGCTCTACCCCGCCGCTCGTGATCAGGTAACGGCGGCCGAGGAACGGCATGATCACGGCATCGCGGACGAGCGCGCCCCCGAGGCGCGGGCCGTTTTGGGCTAAGTCGCACCCCGCCAGCTTGGGAAGCAGCGCGGCGTAAATTTTTTCATAGCCTGTCGCCATAACATTCGCTCCCATCCTGCGAGACTCTATATATGATATGCATAAAAAATTCTATAATAATTTTGCTCAAATGATTGACAGTCCAGCAGATAATACCATGTCAAAAGGGTAATTGCATGATTTGCCGCAATCTTGTACGGCGCGCGAACAATTCGCGAAAATTTACAAAAAAACGCCATATTTTACAAATACATTCCCCGAGCGTTTGGATATACTACATTCACCGATCACTCTGCTTATGTAGATTTTATCAGGCAGATTTTATCATGCCTTTAAAGCTATGCGTTAAACTAAGACCGCGAGACAATGCTGGTTCTCCACGACCATAAAAGTGGAAGCTGTTTACTCACAGCGCGGGAGGTCTGACATGGGTAAAATCGTCGATGTGCTCAAAACTGGCAAGATCCTGGTGTCTGATGGTGCCTGGGGGACGTACCTCTACCAGAAGGGAATGAAGGCAGGGGAATGTCCGGACGTGTGGTCGGTGGACCGTTTTGACGACGTAGTCGACATCGCCAAGAGCTACGCGGACGCCGGCGCCGATATGGTGGAGTCAGACAGCTTCGGGGCCAACTATTACAAATTGATACACTTCGGCTTGCAGGACAGGGCAGCCGAGATAAACGAGGCGGCCGCCCGCGCGTCGAGGAAGGGCGCCGGGGACAGGTTCGTCATCGCGTCCATAGGGCCCACCGGCAAGATGCTGGTGACCGAGGAGGTAACGGAGGAGGAGCTTTACGAGTCGTTCAAGGTCCAGGCCATAGCGCTCGAAAAGGGCGGCGCGGACGCGGTCTGCATCGAGACGATGAGCGACGCGGACGAGGCGTGCTGCGCGATCAAGGCGGCTAAGGAGAACACTAAACTGGAGGTCATCGCCACGTTCAGCTTCGAAAAGACAGTCCAGGGGTACTACAGGACGATGATGGGGCTTTCGCCCGAGGACGCGGTCAAAGCGTCGCTGGAAGCCGGCGCGGACATCGTAGGCACTAACTGCGGCAACGGGTTCGAGAGGATGATCGAGATCGTCAGCACCATGAAAGCCGCGTACCCGGACGCATTGATACTGGTGCACGCAAACGCGGGGCTCCCCCAGAACGTGGACGGGAAAGACGTCTTCCCTGAAACGCCGGAGATGATGGCAGACCGGGTCGACGCAATGATCAAGGCCGGCGCCAACATCATCGGCGGATGCTGCGGCACGACGCCTGCCCACATCACGGCCATCAAGAAGGTCGTTGACGCGTATAACGGCAAGAAGGCGGCGTGAGCCGCTGTCGACAAAAAATCGGAGGTGGAACAATGAAGACCAAGTTTTTAAGCACAGCGATCGGAAGCATGCCGTATAGCGACCCGGCACACGCAGTTGATGTGTCGCTCGCGTCCATGGACTCCCCCATCTGGCCGCAGCTCCCGGCTTTCGGCCTCAAGGAGCAGATGGAGATCCAGTACAGCGAGGGCATACCGTGCGCTGTGATCGACGAGGGCAAGGGCCGCATGTACTTTGACACGTCGAAGGACTACTCCGACGACTTCGCGGCTTTCTATGAGGCGTACACAGCCGCGATGGATCCTGACGAGGGGAACGGCGACTGTTCCTCCATGGCGATCTCGGAGGAATTCTCGAAGGGCATATACGCCCTTGAGAGCAAGCTCAAGGCCGACGGCAAGAAGCTGCCGTGGCTCAAGGTGCAGACGACCGGGCCGTGCAGCTTCGCGCTCACGATAACGGACGAGAACAAGAGGGCCATTTACTACAACGAGGAGTTCCGCGACGTCATAATCAAGGCGATCGCCATGAAATGCCGCTGGCAGATACAGAAGTTCAAGGAATACGCCGAAAACATCATATGCTTCATCGACGAGCCCATCCTATCCGCCTTCGGCAGTTCGACATACGTATCGGTGCAGCGCGCGGATGTCGTCGCGCACCTCGCCGAGGTCATCGACGCCGTTCACGCCGACGGCGCCTACGCCGGCGTCCACTGCTGCGGCAACACGGAGTGGAGCATCCTCACCGACGCGGGGGTGGATCTGGTGAACTTCGACGCAT
The DNA here is from genome assembly GCA_031258255.1 of Synergistaceae bacterium. Taxonomy (GTDB): domain Bacteria; phylum Synergistota; class Synergistia; order Synergistales; family Synergistaceae; genus JAIRNC01. The sequence continues at coordinate 12,951 of JAIRNC010000056.1, read as the reverse complement.
ACGGGTTCGGGGAGACCATCTCGCTGTATGGCGAGGCGGTCAAGAACCACATCAACCAAGACAGGGGCCTCGCCTGGGGGATAGTGCCGACGTCCAGCAAGATAATGGAGGAGAGCGTCGATTCGCTGGAGGCGATCCTGGAGAGGAACATGGACAAGCTGGCTGGGGTGACGGGGCTCGACAAGAACGTCATCGCGAAACAGGCGGTCCTCTCCCCGTCATGCGGCACAGGGTCGTTGTCCGTGGCGGAAGCGGACAAGGTGTTCGACATGCTCGGCAAGATCACGGCGAGGATGAAGGAAAAATACTGGTTCTAAAAGGGCTGCCCTTTAAGCGCCTAATAGCCGTTTTGCCAACTAACGAGGAGAATTGAATTGAAGATAGCCGTTTCAGGGAAAGGCGGAGTCGGTAAATCCACCATAGCATCGGTCATAGCGCTCTCTAAGGCGGCAGACGGTGAAAGGGTCTTGGCGCTGGATGCCGACCCGGACGCAAATCTCGCGTCATCCCTGGGGATTTTGCACAGCAAGCAGCGGCACATACTTACGATATCCCAGCAGATAGCCCTGATCGAGGAGCGGACTGGGGCGAAGGTGGGGCAATACGGGCAGGTTTTTCGGCTGAACCCGGACGTCTCAGACGTGGCCGATCACTACGCCTACAAACACAGAGGGGTGCATCTGCTCGTCTTGGGCGCGGTGAAGTCCGGCGGCGGCGGGTGCGCCTGCCCGGAAAACACGTTCGTCCGCGCGCTGGTCACCGACCTCGTCCTCTTCAAAGGGGACACGCTGATCATGGACATGGAGGCTGGCATCGAGCACCTCGGGAGGGCGACCGCCCAGGGCGTGGACGCGATGATCGTCGTGGTCGAGCCAGGGCAGAGGTCGATAGACTGCGCGGTGCAGGTCGAGAGGATGTCGCGCGAGATCCGCATCAAAAGGGTGGCGTTCCTCGCGAACAAGGTCACGGGCGAGGACGACCGCGATTTCATAAAAGGGGTGCTCCCCAAAAGGGAAATATTGGCATTCCTGCCCTACAGGGACGAGCTCAGGGGCGCGGACCGCGACGGGGTGTCCCCCTATGATCTGCTGGACGATGAAACCCGCGCGCTATATCAAGAGATAATAAAGAGGTTGGAAGCATGAGCCGTTTATTCGCTTTATCTGGGAAGGGCGGCGTCGGCAAGACGACGCTTGCGGGGCTCTTTATCCGCAGCCTCGTCGAAATCGGAAAAAAACCGGTGCTGGCGATCGACGCAGATCCAAACAGCTGCCTCGGCGACATGCTGGGCGTGCGTGTGCGCTCCACCATAGGATCGGCGCGCGAGACCGTCCGTGACGAATCCGAGGCACAGAAGATATCGAAGCAGGAATTGCTGAGAATGAAGATAGCGCAGAGCTTGGCAGAGAGCAGCGGTTTCGACCTGATCTCGATGGGCCGCCCTGAGGGGCCTGGGTGCTACTGCTACGCTAACAACGTCCTCAAACTGGCCATCAAGGAGCTCTCAGACCAATACCCCTATGTCGTCCTCGACAACGAGGCCGGGCTGGAAAACCTGTCCCGCAGGATAGTCCAGTCGGTGGACGCGCTGACGCTGGTCTCAGACGCCTCCAACGCTGGCATGAACACGCTGGGGAGGCTTTACGGCCTGGCGCGTGAGATGGGTGTCGGATTTCGGAAGCTGGTCCTGATAGTAAACCGCACTCGCGGCGGTGAGCTGCCGGAATCCGCAACCCGCGTCCAACATGACACAGGCGCGCAAAAAATAATAGCATTGCCCTACGACGAGGAGATAGCGACCCTGGCCGAGGAATCGAGGCCTGTGTGGGAAGTATCGGATGGCAACCGGATTTACAAAAAGATTTTGGAGCTCATGAGGGAGATCGGCTGACGATTGCGAGGATGTCGATATCAAGCGAGAAGAGCATTGGGGGAATAAAATTTCATGGCTGACGTAAGCGCATACTCAAACAGAGCGGATGACATAGCGTCCGTTGAGATGTTGGAGAAAGCCGGGCTCGATTGCGTCGAGACCTGTTTTGACCGCTACGATACGCAAAAAAACCATTGCAAGTTCGGGAAAGAGGGCACGTGCTGCAAGATCTGCTACATGGGACCTTGCCGTATCACGCCTAAATCCCTTAAAGGCGTATGCGGCGCGGACGCCAACACCATAGCCGCGAGGAACTTCCTGAGAGAGGTCACGGGAGGGACGGCGTCGCACTCCGACCACGGCCGTCACGTGGCGCTCCTGCTCAGGGAGATAGCCCACGGCAAGGACGTAGGCTACACCGTCAAGGATCCGCAGGCCGTCATGGAGATAGCCGGGCTGTACGGGATCGAGACGGAGGATAGGGAGATGATGGACGTCCTCCGCGAGCTGGCCGACATATTCATCGGCGACTTTACCTCGCAGGAAGAGACCATCCAGACGGTGTCGCTCGCGCCGCAGAAGACCCAGACGACGTGGGCGAACCTTGGCATCCTGCCGCAGGGGATCGACAGGATGTGCGTCGAGGCGATGCACCGCACCCACATGGGCGTCGACCACGACTACAAGAACCTGCTCATGCACGCGTTCCGCCAGTCCATATCGAACGGCTGGGGCGGGTCGCGCATCGCGTCCATGGCGTCCGACATACTCTTCGGCACGCCAAAGGCGCTCCGCACAGAGGTCAACCTGGGCATATTGAACGAGAATAACGTGAACATCCTGGTACACGGGCATGAGCCGACGCTGTCGGACATGATCGCCATAGCGGTGAAGGACCCGGAGATAACCGAATACGCCAAGGCGGCCGGGGCCGAGGGCGTCACCGTGGGAGGGATCTGCTGCACGGCCAACGAGATACTGATGCGGCACGGCATACCGATAGCCGGCAACTTCCTCCAGCAGGAGCTGGCGCTCGTGACCGGCGCGGTTGAGATGATGATCGTAGACGTGCAGTGCATCATGCCGTCGCTGCCGCTGGTGGCGGAATACTACCACACCAAGATAGTGGGCACCACGGAGATGGCGAAGACGATAGGCGCCGAGGCATACGACTTCGACGAGGCGCGCGCCTTCGAGTGCGCCAAGGAACTGGTCAAGATGGCTATAGACAACTTCAAGGGCCGCAAGCGCGATCTCGTCAAGATCCCCAAGAACAAGGAGACGGTCATCGCTGGTTTCAGCGTCCGTGAGATCAAATACATGCTCGGAGGGTCGTTCCGCGCGTCCTTCCGCCCGCTCAACGACGCCATAATCCAGAACAGGATCAAGGGCGTCGTGGGCATCGTAGGCTGCAACAACCCCAAATTTAAGACGGATTGGTACTGCAACGAGCTGGTGAAGGAGCTCGTGAAAAACAACGTCCTCGTCGTCGAGACAGGCTGCTGCGCCATAGCCTCCGGCAAGGACGGGAAGCTGACGCCGGAGACGGCGCTGGAATACGCCGGACACGGCTTAAGAGAGGTGTGCGAGGCCGTCGGCATCCCGCCCGTCCTGCACATGGGCAGCTGCGTGGACAACACGAGGATCCTGGAGGCCTGCACCGAGATAGTCAAGGAGGGGGGCCTGGGCGACTCCATAGCCGGGCTGCCCGCCGCCGGCGTGTGCCCCGAGCTGATGAGCGAGAAGGCCGTCTCGATAAGCTGCTACTGTGTAGCGACAGGGATCGACGTGTTCATCGGCCACCCCTTTCACATCACGGGCGCCGAGAACGTCTACAAGTTCCTCACCGAGGACGTGAAAGAGATGTTTAACGCTTCCATGCACTTCGTCGATGACCCGATAGAGGCTGCGCGTCAGATCATAGAGGTGCTGGACGCGAAGCGCGATAAGCTCGGCATCAACAAGAAGTACGAGCGCAAGCTGCTGGAGCAGAAGGACAGGAGGGAGGTGGCGTAGATGTCGAAACTTATCTGTTCAAGCGCCATCAACGGCGCCATCGAGTGGGTGAGGAAGGCGGACGCCGCAGTCACCGAGGCTGTCCGGGAAAAGGGGCCTGATCAGGCTATAGGCTTCCCCAGCACCAACTATTACCTCCCAATCATTTACTCCTTCACCGGCAAGAAGATGGAGACGCTGAAGGATTTGCAGGATATCGTCGCGTACTCCAGGAACCTCCTCCCGGCGCGCGTCACCGACAGCACGTGGCTCCCCTATCTCGGCCAGACGCTGGACGCCGGCGCCGCCACGCTGTTCGCCTGCGAGGCGATAGAGGCCGTGAAGTACGTCATGGGGCCTGACCCAGTGGACGGCATCTGGCTGGGGGCGGCAAACGACGTCATCATGAGGGAGCGCGGCGTGGAGTTCGTCGACGGCAGCGCGCCTGGGTTCGCGGCCATAACGGGCCGCGCGCCGGACAACGCGACCGCCGTCAAAATCGCCAAGGAGCTTCAGCAGAAGAACCTCTACGTGTTCATGGGCGGCAGCACGGGCGGCTCGCAGTTCGCCGAGCAATTGGCCGCAGAGGGCGTCCAGCTGGGGTGGGAGACGCGTCTCGTCCCGTTCGGGAGGGACGTCTCCGCTCTCGTGTACGCGCTGGGGTTCGCCAGCAGGACGGCGCTCTCCTTCGGAGGCGTCAAACCGGGTGACTACGCCGCCAACCTCAAGTACAACAAGAACAGGGTCTTCGCGTTCGTGCTGGCGTTCGACGAGGTGGACGAGGAGAAATACGCCGCCGCAGCCGGCGCGATCAACTACGGTTTCCCAGTATTGGCCGACACCGCAATCCCCCAGATCCTCCCGACCGGCGTCTGCACCTACGAACACGTCGTGTCGAGCGTCCCCTACGACACGATGGTCGAGAAGGCGCTGGAGGTGCGAGGCTGCAAGATCAAGGTCACGCACGTGCCGATCCCGGCAGCTTACGGCGCGGCGTTCGAGGGAGAGCGCATCCGCAAGGAGGATACATACGTAGAGTTCGGCGGCAACAAGTCCGCCGCCTTTGAGTTCGTCACGTCGGTGGACTTCGACTCGATAAACGACAACGAGTTCGAGCTGATAGGCAAGGACGTGGACGAGGTGGAACCGGGTACCGTCCTGCCGCTGGGTATCTGGGTCGAGGTCGCCGGGCGCAAGATGCAGCCGGACTTCGAGCCGATCCTGGAGCGCCAGATCCACCACCTGGTCAACGGCGCGGAGGGCATCTGGCACATGGGGCAGCGCGACATCGTATGGACGCGCATCTCAAAGGACGGCTTCAAGAAGGGCCTCAGGATCAGGGACTACGGCAGGATCATCCACGCCAAGTTCCACGACGACTACCCGGCCATAGTGGACAAGGTCAAAGTCACGCTGGTCACCGACGCGGAGGAGGTAGAGCGCCGCCAGAAGATAGCGCGCGAGACTTACGCGTTCCGAAACAAGCGCGTCGAGGCCATGACGGACGAGTCCGTCGATATATTCTACTCATGCCTGCTCTGCCAGGCGTTCGCGCCGAACCACGTGTGTGTCATCACGCCAGAGCGCCTGGGCCTCTGCGGCGCTTACAACTGGCTCGACGGCAAGGCCGCTTACGAGATCGACGAGACCGGCGGCAACCAGCCGGTCAAGAAGGGCGAGTGCCTCGATCCCGTGAAGGGCATCTGGTCCGGCGTCAACGAGTACGCTTACACGAACAGCCACAAGTCCGTCCAGGGCTTCTGCGCGTACTCGATCATGGACAGGCCGATGACGAGCTGCGGCTGTTTCGAGGCGATATGCGCGTATCTGCCGGAGTGCAACGGCGTCATGGTGGTAAACCGCGAGTTCCTGGGCGACACGCCGGTCGGCATGACATTCTCCGCCCTGGCCGGAAACGTGGGAGGCGGCGCCCAGACGCCTGGCTTCATGGGGGTCGGCAAGGTGTTCCTCACCAGCCGCAAGTTCCTCTTCGCCGAGGGCGGTTACGCGAGGCTCGTCTGGATGCCCAAGGAGCTCAAGGACTCACTGCGGGAGGACATGGAGAAGCGCTTCAAGGAACAGAACCTCGACGGCTTCTTCGACAAGATCGCGGACGAGACCATCGCCAGCACGGCCGAGGATGTCAGGGCGTTCATGGAGAAGGTCGGACACCCCGCGCTCACGATGACCGACATGGCTGAGTTCGCCGCGAGCGGGGAGGACGAGGAACTGCCGCCTCTGCCCACCAGGGTCAGCGAGGATGACGCCGCCGAGGGAGACGAAGAACCAAAGGCCCTTGCGGCTGTGGATGCCGCGAGCGTGGAGGAACTCAAGGAAAAGCTCAAGGAAGAAATTCGCGGAGAACTGCTCAAAGAAGTGGTTGGCAGCATCATCAATACGCTTTCAGTCCAGTTTTTGGGCGCGTCTGGAAGCATAGCGCCTACGGCCCCCTCCCCCGCCGCCGAGAAAGAGGCGGCGCCAGCGGCAGTCCCAGCGAAAAAGATCATAAGCGGGATCAAGTCGTTCGCAGTGAGGCACGACAAGTGCGAGTCCCCTGTCTGGGAGGTAAAGCTAGGGAACGCCAAGGAGGATGGCGGCACCCGCAAAAAGACATACGTCATAGGCGGCGAGACGGCGAAGCCGTTCCATCTCTGGGAGGGCAGCATGCCCCACAGGCCCTTGGTGGCGCTGGAGATCCTGGACAACGTCACTGAGAAGTACCCGCCCGTCTTAAGGAGCATCTACGGCGACGACCTGCTCAATGACCCGGTGGAGATGGCTAAGGCGTGCGTCGGGAAATACGGCGCTGACCTCCTGAGCGTGTCCCTCGTAGGCACCCACCCTGAGAAGGGCAACCATTCAGCGGACGAGGCGGTCAAGCTCGTCGGCGCCATCCTGGAAGCGGTGGAGGTGCCGCTCATCATCACGGGGCATTCCCACTACGACAAGCACAACGAGGTCATGAAGGCCGTGGCGTCGACGTTCGCCGGCGAAAACCTCCTCCTGAACTGGGTCGAGCAGGACAACTACAAGACCTTGGCGGGGGCGGCGATGGCATACGGACACTCGCTCGTGGCCCAGTCGCCTATCGACGTGAACATAGCGAAGCAGATGGTCATCCTGCTCACCAACATGGACTTCCCGAAGGAGCGCATCGTCGTGGATCCGACGACCAGCGCGCTGGGGTACGGCGTCGAGTACACGTACTCCGTGATGGAGCGCATCCGCGTCACGGCGCTCGAGGGCGAGCCTATGCTCTGCGCGCCGATGGTCGTATCGACTGGGGTTGAGACCGGGAAGATCAAGGAAGCGAAAGCGCCCGAGTCCGACTTCCCCGCGTGGGGCAAGGTGGAGGACCGGATCGCCGCCCTGGAGTTCGTAGCGGCGCAGTCTTACCTGTATGCCGGCGCCGACCTGCTCATCATGTATCACCCGGAGGCCGCGGCACAGATCAAAAACACCATCGGCGAACTGCTCGATGCGCCGGGGAGGTAGCGGATCATGGCATTGACCGGACTGCAAATTCAGAAACTGTTGCCCAAGACGAACTGCAAGGAGTGCGGTTCGAACACGTGCCTCGCCTTTGCCATGAAGCTGGCTGGCAAGAAGGCGGAGCTTTCCGAGTGCCCATACGCGTCCGAGGAGGCGAAGGCCATACTTGGCGCGGCGAGTGAGCCGCCCGTCAAGACGGTCATGGTCGGCAAGGATACAAAGGTCGGCGGCGAGCTGCATCTCTACCGCCACGAGAAGACGTTCTTCAACCAGCCGATCCTGGCGGTGAACGTAGGCGACACGGACGAGGCGCTGAAAGAGAAGGTCGATCAGATCAAAAACTACGTCCTGGAGCGCGTGGGCGAGATACTGACTATCGGCGCGATAGCCGTCACCCAGATGCAGGACGACTCGGCGAAATACCTCGACGCCGTAAAAACAGCCGCCGAGTCGGGGCGCCCCCTGATACTGCGCGCCAAAAACGCCGCCACGGCGAAAGAAGCGGCGGCCCTCATCAAGGAAAACGGCGGGATCATCGTGAACAGCGTCAAAGAGAACGCCCTGGAGCTGGCAGAGGCCGCCAAGGAGAACGGGCTTGTCCTGGGTGTCACAGGGACGACGCTCGACGAGATCGCTGAGATAACCGCTAAGGTGAAGGAGGGCGGCTTCAACGACATCCTGCTAGGCATACCGGCAGACTCGCTGGCGCAGCGCTTCCAGCTCAACACAGTAGCGCGCCGCGCGGCCTTGGGCAACATAAAGGCCATGGGCTACTCGTTCCTCCACTTCATCGAGGACGACGATATATACAGCGTCCTCCGGGAGGCGACTAACGAGGTCTGCAAGTACGGCGGCGTGATCGTCTTCCCGAAGCTGGACGTAGCCCTGATCTCCACCATCATGACGCTGCGGCAGAACATCTACACCGACCCGCAGAAGCCGATACAGATGGAGCCGGGCATATACAAGATAGGAGAGCCAAACGAGAATTCCTACGTGTGGGTCACGACCAACTTCTCGCTCACGTACTTCCTGGTGTCCGGGGAAATCGAGGGATGCGGGCAGAACGCCTGGCTCCTGCTGCCGGAGTGCGAGGGGTTGAGCGTCCTCACGGCGTGGGCTGCGGGGAAATTCGGCGGCGACATGATCGCGAAGTTCCTGATCAGCCAGGGGCTTGATGACACGCAGAAGAACAAGAGCCTCATAATCCCCGGCTACGTCGCGCAGATCAAGGGCGACATCGAGGAGGGGCTGCCAGGCTGGAACATCATCGTGGGATCGCAGGAGGCGGGCGACATTGAGTCGTTCGTCAACGCGACGCTGAGCAAATAGCCGAATATGCCGATAGTCACCTTTTTACCCGGAGGGATCGCTTGCGAGGTCGAGGCCGGCACGGGCTTGCAGGACGCGGCACGGACGTGCGGGGCCATGATACCGTTCCCGTGCGCCTGCAAGGGCGCTTGCGGCAAGTGCCTCGTCAAGGCACTGCGCGGCAGGCTTGATTTCTCCGACAACGGGAAACTGTCCGCGGATCTAAGGCGTCAGGGGTTCGTGCTCGCCTGCCGGTCGCTGGTGACGGAGGACGTGGATGTCCTCATCCCCTCCTCCGTTGGCGGCGAGGCGGGGCAGTTCTCCGACGCGCTGAGCCGGATGGACGTGGACGAGGCGCTGTTCCCGCGGGCCGCGGACATAAAGCCGCTTGCCTCCTGCCGCAAGATCGCAGTAGCGCCAGCCGAGCCGCTCGACGGGCTTGGCGATTACGACAGGCTGTCCCGTGCCGTAAAGGGACAGCCTCACGCCGGGGCCATCGACATGCCGCTGGATCTGCTCCAGCGTCTGCCGGACACGCTGCGTGAGAACGGCGGCGCTGTTTTCGTGTGGCAGGCGGACGCGGACGGCGTTTCGCGCGTCGTCGACATAACCTCAGAAGCGCCAGGCGCCGATTACGGCGTGGCTATCGACATCGGGACGACGACGGTGGCGTTGCAGCTCGTGGACATCCAGCGCGCGATGGTTATGGACACGCTCACCCTGTACAACGCGCAAATCGACAGGGGGGCCGACATCATCAGCCGCATAACCTACGCGAAGAATCGCGACAGGATCCAGGAGATGCGCGGGCTCGTCCTCTCGACGATAAACAGCGGGATCGCGGAGCTATGTTCTCGCAACGGCGGCATACGCGCCGATGAAATACGCAACATTACGGTTGCTGGCAATACCACCATGCTGCATCTTTTGATGGGGATAAGGCCGGAGTACATCCGCCTTGAGCCGTACACGCCGGCTGTGATGAAGCCGCCGCTTTACAGGGCCTCCGCCCTTGGCATGGACGTTAACCCGAACGCCCTCGTGTGGATAGCGCCAAACGTGGGCAGCTACGTCGGCGGGGACATAACGGCCGGGATGCTCTGCACCGATTTCGCCAAGGGTTCGGAGGAAGTCTGCCTCTTTATCGACATAGGCACGAACGGCGAGATAGTCTTGGGCAACGGCGATTTTCTGATGGGGTGCGCCTGTTCGGCAGGCCCGGCGTTCGAGGGTGGCGGCATAGAGAGGGGGATGCGCGCGTCGGCCGGTGCGATAGAGCGCGTGGAGGTCGACCCAGAGTCAGGCGAATGCCGCTCTTTTGTGATAGGCGGCGGCGCCCCTAAGGGAATATGCGGATCCGGGCTGATATCGCTCATGGCGCAGCTCTTGGGCGCAGGGATCATCGACCAGCGCGGGAAGCTGGATCGCTCAGGGAGGTACGCGCCGGTCACGGTAGTAGGGAAGACGGCCAGATATATGATGACGCCATCTGCGGCGGGCGACGTAGGGGTATACCTCACAGAACACGACATCGACAACTTCATACGGGCGAAGGCGGCGATCTTCTCCGCGTGCGTGACTTTGCTCAAGAGTGTGGGCATGGGTTTCGACGCAATCGACAAGTTTTACATTGCGGGCGGTTTCGGGAGATACATAGACATCGACGACGCGCAGACGCTGGGCTTGCTGCCGTGCCTGGCGAGCGAGAAGTTCCTCTATATCGGCAACTCCTCGCTCGCCGGCGCTTTCATGGCGCTCGTCTCGGAAAGGCACAGGGAAAAGATCCTGGAGCTGGCCAGCAAGGTCACATACGTCGATTTGAGCAGCGAGGCGGGTTACATGGATGAATATGTGGCGGCGATGTTCCTGCCGCACACGGACATGAGCATGTTTCGCGGAAAGGGAAGCGGTGTGCGGTCATGCTGACGGGGATAAGGATGCCTAAGCTGTCGGACTTTGACGAGTACAGGATATTGCGCATCCACCGCAAGGTAGGGGACGTAGTCAAGCGTGGCGAGTTATTCATGGACGTGCTTACGGAGGAGGGGATAGAGCGCGGCGTGAGCTTTTACCTTAACGGGACGATAAACGAGATAGTCGCCAAAGTGGGCGGGTACGTCAGGGAGGACTCCCTGCTGGGGGTAATGGACGATGATAAAAAATAAGGAGGCGGAGAGGACATGTGCGGTATTTATCAGAACCCTTATGAGATAGCGAGGTCGCTCACGGTAGCGGCGACGGAGAAGGTGGTCATCAACCCGGCCGGCAAGAGCGTGGAGGAGAGCAACGCCGAGCTGGGCCGTCAGGTCGCCCTGGTCTACAGGACGATCCTGCGCGAGCTGTTGCGCGACGAGCTGACGCAGGACGCCGAAGGCGACGGCTTCGGCGCCGACGACCATGTGCACAGCCACACACACAGTCACGGCGGCGAGACTCATGCGCACAGCCACACTCACGATCATGGCGGCCATGCGCACACGCACAGCCACGCCCACGGTCATGATGACGCATGACCACAGCCACGCCTATTGCGCTATGTAATTAACCCATATATGCCTGACAGTGCAATGGTGAGCAGATGGATCTAAAGAAATTTCAGGAATTCGATCTCAAGCTCGCGGTCGAATGTTCGAACTCATACTCTTATTCGACCGGCCTTGGCTGTATGGTCTTGGGTGCGCGCGGGGAGGTGTTCCACGAGGTCGGCTACAATTGCTCGCGCTGCGCCATCTGCGCGAAGTTTGGGATCGACAGGGCAAGCTGCGCGAAGATCCACGCTTACGGAACCAGCGAAGCGGAGCGATTCGGCGGTAAGTACGTGTACTTTTGCCCTATGGGGCTGAACTGTTTCGTCTCTCCGATAGTGGGGCTGAGGGAAGCCGCCGCTAAGGTCACGGCCGGACCGTTCCGCATGATCGACCTGGATGACTACGTAGCATATGATCTGAAAAACTTGTATGGCATAAAGCAGGAGGATGCCGAAGAAATCCTTCCGGCGCTGCAGGAGATCCCATACGTGGAACCGAGCAAGGTAAACTTCCTCTCGACCTTGCTGTTTATGGCAGTCGGCTTTATGAACAACGTATCGGACGCCAACAGGATGCTCGACAATCAGGCCTCGGATTACATCCAGGGCCAGATAAACGAATACATAATGAAGATGAAGAACGGCGAGGAGCAGGGCGAGCTGCCGCAATACCCCTACGAAATTGAGCGCGATCTGCTGAAGAGCGTGATTGACTCTGACAGGCCCAAAGCCCAGAAGCTCCTCAACGAGCTTCTGGGACACATATTTTTCGAGTCCGGCGGAGACTTTTCGAGGGTCAAGACAAGGGTATACGAGTTCATCGCGATGCTGTCACGCACAGCCATAGACGCCGGTGCCTCCCCTGAGTACTCCTTCCAGCTGTCTCACGGTTTTTTCAAAAAATCACAAAACATCGTGGACATCGACACCCTGTGCTTTAGCCTGACGAAAGTCACGAATCAGTTTATCGACAGCGTTTTCACGTTATCAGGCGTGGGAAATGCCAATATCATTCACAAAGCACTGCAGTATATGCGCCAGAATTACAACAACAAGGTCTGCCTTAACTCTGTCGCTCAAAAGGTCAACCTCTCCCCGTCATATTTCAGCAAGGTGTTTAAAAAGGAGATGGGCTGCAACTTCAACGCGTACATGAATACGATCAGGATTGAGAAGAGCATAACGCTGGTGCGGTATGAGGACATGACGTTCGCCCAGGCGGCGGCAGCGGTAGGCTTCGACAGCCAGAGTTATTTCACAAAGGTATTCAAGCGCGTAACCAAGCACACTCCCCAGAGCTTCTTTAAGGCGAAAGGGAGGATGCACACGGATGAGACGAGCCAGGCCGGCAGGAAAAAATCGCTCTAAATCGCTCCGGCCATAAGTTATCCAAATCTGGCTTATCCTGTTAGCCGGCGCAAAAATGGCTTTCGAGAGAGCCGACGCGCTCATGTCGATGGTCTCAAGTCCGCCTTTGGCGTCCTCTATCGCCGATAATTTCCTGTACTCGCACAGCGGTATGAACTGCATCAAAAATTCCCCCCTCGACTCGGAGCTGATGTCACACACGCCGTCCTGTCTCTCCTGGCTCATTACGTCAGGGCAACAGCATTTACTTTTAAGCGAGAAGGAGCCAGAATTAAGGAATGAATATACAAAGACTGAAAGAAGAGGTAACGAAAGTCAGCGATCCACGGCGCGCGTACGGGAATCTTCGTCACAAACTCGAAGATATAATCATCATAGGTCTGCT
>JAIRNC010000053.1 GCA_031258255.1 Synergistaceae bacterium | reverse complement strand
GGCGTCGCGGTAAAGATCAGGCAGCGCTCTCCTGAGCAGAGGGTAGAAATAGTCGGCAGCCAGGTCTTTCCAAAGGCTGTCATGGCTGATGCGAGCTTTGTGCTCCCCGCCGTTTTCAGGGCCGATATTCAGATTCTCAGAGTTTTTAGCGTCATTATTCAAAGCGTCACCCCTCACAGTAAGCCAATTATATCTCATTACCCTCAAACGGCAGTATTTCTACGAGCGTGGAAAAGGCGAGCAAGGCGTTTCTGTTTCGTACATACGCTTTACTGTTGGATACGCCAAATTCCAGCTCCGCAAGCGTAATAGAAGATATGGCAATCCCACCACAATAAATCACGCCGGCAGATCGCGCATCTCGGTCATATCCGCCACGCGGGACACGAGCCGGTCGATATCTCCGGGGCCGTACACGAGGCTGCCGTCGCCCGCGCCGCAACGGTCGTACACGGCGAACACGCCGGCGCGCTCCGGCGCAGCCTCGCCTTCTTTCAACACCCATATTTTGGGCAGCCGCAGATCCTTTCCGCCCTCCAGTATCACTATGTCGGCACTCGGAAAATATCTGCCCGCCAGGTCGCGGGCGTCGATCTCGTTTGCGTCAGCCCATAAAGCCTCAAATCTCAGAAACCCGTCTCCCCAAAGGAGGGATGACACGCCCAGATCGTTCGCCGCGCCCGTGTCCGTGTCCAGCGGTGACACTGTGGGCTCATGCGTCCTCTTTATATAGCCGACGCTGAATCCCCGCGCGCGCAAGGCGCTTATCAGCGCGCGGCAGAGGGTACTCTTGCCCGAGTCCTTATAGCCTGAGACCGCTATCACGTTCATGACGCGTCACTTCCTCCCTGCGGCAGTTCATATCCGCCCATCCTCGCCACAGCAGCCCTCCACTCGTCGCTCTCTATGGCTTCTAACAGCACGCCAGCGGCAGGATGTTCCTCGAAACGCTCCATGAACACAAGTTCGTACGGTTCCTTCGCAATCGGTATGAATTCAAGCTCCAGCGCGTCCGCGGCCGCCTTTATGCCCAGGGTGGCGTCGGCCACGCCGGATGCCACCTTGTTTGCAGCCTCCATGTGAGTTATCGATATTCTGTCGTAGCCAGGCACGCCGGAACTCTCTATGCCCTTCTCCCTCAGCATGTAATCGAGGAGCACCCTGGTTCCTGCGCCAGGCTGGCGGTTTTCGAACATCACCCGTCCAGAGGCGATGTCCTCGAAGTCCCTGATGTTTTTCGGATTTCCCCTTGCAGCTATTATTCCCTGCTCGCGATGGAAAATGAGCCTGCGCCTCCACCGTTTGCCGCCGGAAAACTGTTTTATGTAGCTCGTGTTGTACGTGCCGTCGCTGGTATCCAGGAGATGGGCCGCCGCGAAATGTGCGTCGCCCCTGCTCAGTGCCGCCAGCCCTCCCATGCTGCCCACGGCCCTTATCACGAGTTCCATGCCGGCGCGCTTCACAAAGGAAACGAGCAGGTTCACCGCAGGGTCGTCGGAGCCCTGAAACAGGAGGCGATTCGATAGATTCACTGGCTTCGTGAGCAGTACAGTGATTTCAGAGCCCCGCTGTAGTTCTAGGGCGGGTTCCGGCAGCATCGCGATGCCGTCGGCCTCAGCGAGTGCCCACAGCACGCTGGCACCGGAGGTGAGAGGCCAGCAGAATTTGCGCCCTTCCACTTCTGCGCACTTAACGCGCAGCCACTCCAGCACTCCTGCTGGAGACGAGTGGTTCGTGAGCAGCCCCGCTTTTAAAACTTTACGTGAACCTATGGCCCGGGATATATAGCCAGCGCCCCTGCATTCGTCCCGCTCTCCCGACATCGCCCTGATGAGGGGGTATACCAGCGACCATAACGTGACGGCGCACGACATCGGAAACCCGGGGGAACAGATCACGGGAGTGCCGCCTATGTCGGCAGCCATCGCCGGTCTTCCAGGTTTCATCCGCACGTACCTGAAGGACATCCTCCCGAGACGTTCGAATATGTCAGCCGAATGATCCCTTTGCCCCTTCGCTGAACCGGCGCTGACGATCACCATGTCATATTGGCCGGCGGCCTTTAAGACGGCCTCGGATATGATTTCGGGGTCGTCGGGCAAAATACGGGATACGTCCAGCTCATGCCCCCAATCCGCGAAGAGCGCCGCAGCGTAGGCCGAGTTGCTGTCGACGACGAACCCTGGCGGTATTTTCTCTCCCGACAGCCACGTATTCTCATCGACGATCTCGTTTCCTGTCGGTATGAAAATCGTCCTGGGGCGCGCGAAAACCGTCACGGATTTTACCCCTGCGCACAACAGAAGCGAGACGAGCGCCGGTGTCACCCTGTCTTTCCTGCACGCCAGCAGTTGCCCGTTCATCACGTCCTCTCCGACGGCGCGGACGTTCTCCCCCTGCGTGACGCTCCGGGATATTTTGAGCCGCTCGACGCCGCCGACGGTTTCAAGCGAAGTGTCCTCGACCATTACGACGGAATCCGCTTCGATCACGGGTATTCCGGTGTTCACCCACGAGTATTCGGATGGAGCGAGCGCTATCGGTGTGGCGGGCGTCGCGCCCGACGTCGAATACGCCGTCACCGCGTATCCGTCGACCGCGCTCGCCGTGTAGTGAGGGACGTTCCCGCAAGACACGGCGTCGGCGGCCAAAATCAGCCCCAGAGCGTCGCGCGGGCGCATTTCCATTATCCGCGGCTCGCGGAGCGCGAACTTGGCCAGCAGAATTTCAAGCGCTTCCTCCAAAGAACAGTGCTCGGGGTAATCCAGGGCTTTCACCACAGCCATATCTCCGCCGCCTCTCCCGCCCTGAGCGTCTCTTTGTCCGGCCTCAGCCTTATAAAACCGTCAGCATCTCTCATCGCCGACACGTAGCCCGACTTCGCGGTGAGCGGTCGCGCCGCGCCGCCCGCCAATGCCATAGGTATGAACTCGTCCGCTCCGGTGCGGCCCTGCACGTCGCGTTCGAGCGGCATGACGGAATATCTGCCGACGTGACTCGATTTCGCGCCGGTCAGCGAGAGCAACATCGGCAGGACGACGAACACGACTGCGGCCACACAGGAGAGCGGGTGCCCCGGAAGGCCTATGACCAGTTTTTTATCAGCGGCGGCCCCTCCGATGAGCGTCGGTTTGCCGGGGGACATGTTTATGCCATGCAGGATGAGTCCAGGATCTGGCATGGATTTCAATATTCGCGCCGTGTTGTCGCGCGCGCCGACGGACGAACCGCCGGAGAGCAGCGTCACGTCGCACTTCGACACGACTTCGCGGGCGCGGGGTTCGAGTTCCGCCCAACCGTCGGGCGCAATGCCGAAAGATTCCGACGCAAACCCGTATCGGCGCAGCAGGGAGCGGATCACATTGTTGTTGGCGTCCCTGATGTAACCGTGAGGAAGCGGCGCGGTCGGGACCGGGACGATTTCGTCTCCCGTGGAAAGGACGCCTATTTTAATGTCTGTGGTTTCCAACCGGGAGACGCCGAAGGCCGCGAGCAGTCCCTGAGTCTGGGCATCTATCAACTCCCCCCTGTGGACGAGAACATCTCCCTGACTGATCTCCTCTCCCGCAAACACGAGGTTCTCGCCACGCTGGACGGAGGCACGGACCTCGATCCAGCCGCCGGACTGTTCCGTGTCCTCGATCATGACAACCGCGTCGGCACCCTCCGGCATCATGCCTCCCGTAGGAATGAGGGCCGCCCCTTCGTGCGGCACGGCGAAACCGGGCGCGTTCCCCATCATGACCTCCCCAGACAGTCTCAGAAACACGGGAGAGCCGCAGGACGCGCCGGTGGTGTCGGAGTGCCTCACGGCATATCCGTCGCGCAGGCTGCGGGTAAAGGGCGGCAGCATCTCGCCCGACATTATGTCGCGCGCCGCCCGCGTCATGAAAGACTCGTCAAGCGTCACGGAACGTGACGGCACCTCCCACGGAAACCCCAGAGACGCCGCGGCCATGACGAGACAAACGTCTATTGATTTCACTTCTTCCACAAAACCAGCCATTAAACACTCCCCTGGATATTCCTGATTGATGGCCGCAGGACGAAACGCGTTTGCCCTTCTATCGCGAACACTCGTTTCTTTCGCCCTCACCGTGCTTATTCTATCACTTTGCCGGTTCCTCGAATTACTGTATAATGCATAACATAGCTATTGGGAGGGAAGCGCGCGTATCGCGGCTTCCGGCTATTACAAAGGGGGCGTTCGCGGTGGAGAGAATGAACGTGTTGGCAGAGTGGAGTTACACTCCGGCTAAGTCTCGTCTTGGATATACGAGGGAGACGATATGGCTGGGATTGGGCAACAGGGACGGCGATTACAGGTTCGAAAAGCGCCCCGTATCCGATGACATGATCGACAAGTTCATCGGAGGACGGGGATTTGGACTCAGGCTGTTATGGGACGCCGTGACGCCGGAGACCAAATGGAACGACCCGGAAAACGAGATCGTCATCTCCGGGGGGCCGATATGCGGCATCACGCAGTATCCTGGGGCAGGCAAATGTTATTCTGTCTTCCTGTCCCCGCTCACTGAGCAGACTTACAACAGCAACGCAGGAGGCTATTTCGCCCCGCTGCTCAAGTTCTCTGGTTTCGACGCGCTGGAGCTACAGGGCAAATCGGACGTGGAAGTCGTCATATTCATCGACGGGGACAACGGGCGCGTGCAGATACTGGAGAGCAACGTCAGGGACGATAAAAACGCGTACACGGTGACGGAACACCTCCACGAATATTTCTCCGAAGACGAAAAAGACAAGAAGAACATCTCCGTGGTGTCCAGCGGCGTGGCGGCGGCTCATACCTACTGGGGCTGCATGAACTTCAGCTTCTACGACCCCAGGCGCAAGGTCGCCCGTCTGAAACAGGCAGGACGCGGCGGCGGCGGTACCGTGCTCCGTGACAAGAACGTGCTTGCGCTGGTCGTGAAGATGAGCCACGTGTCTGGCACATCCACCGGGCCTGCCGACGTAGCCACGCTCAGTCGCGTCGGAGGCAAACTGCACAAGGAGATAAGGGATTTCGACGACGTGCAGTGCAGGATGAGGACTGTCGGCACTGCGCACCTGAACGAGATAATGAACGACTACGACCTCCTGCCCGTCAACAATTACAAATTCGGACGGCATAAAAACATTGCCAAGATTCATTCGGACGAATACACAAAGCGTTTCACTCAGGGGTTGCCGGACGGCTGCTGGTACGGCTGTTCGCTCTCCTGCGCGAAGGCGACCCCGCCGTTTGAGCTGAAAACCGGGCCATGTAAGGGGCGCCAGGTCATAGTGGACGGCCCAGAGTACGAGACTGCGGCGGGGCTGGGTTCGAACCTGGGGATATTTGACCCCGACTGGACGATAGAGGCGAATTTCTACGCCGATCACTACGGGATAGACACGATTTCCCTGGGCACCGGCTTCGCGTTCGTGTGCGAGTGCTATGAACTGGGGTTGATAAACGAGGAGCAGACCGGCGGACTCAGGCTGCGTTTCGGCAACAAGGACGACCTGATGGAGCTGATCCACCGCATGGCCAGAGGAGAGGACGACTTCTCCCGCACGGTCGCCCTAGGCACGCGCAAGATGAAAAAGCTGTTTGCGGAGAAATACGGCGCGGACAGAAAGGCGATGGAGGACATCGCGATGGAGGGTCAGGGACTGGAAGCCTCTGAGTACCGCTGCCAGGAGTCCATGGCGCAGTGGGGCGGCTACTTCCTCACGCTGAAAGGACCGCAGCA
Source organism: Synergistaceae bacterium (assembly GCA_031258255.1). Classification (GTDB taxonomy): domain Bacteria; phylum Synergistota; class Synergistia; order Synergistales; family Synergistaceae; genus JAIRNC01. Next base: position 5,823 of record JAIRNC010000053.1, on the reverse strand, counting down.
CGACGAAGCCTGGCTCATCTTCATGGACATGGTGAACAAACAGCTTCCGACGTTCGAGGACAAGGCGGAGGCCCTGTTTTATTTCCCGAATTTCCGCCTCTGGTTCTCGCTGGTTGGGCTTTGCAAATTGCCGTGGAACGATATCGAACCAGAGGACAACCACACTAAGTACAAGGGCATAGAGGCCGCCAAAGTACCCGAACACGTCCAGAACTACGTCGACATTTACAACGCGGTCACTGGGAAGGCCGTGACGAAGGGCGACCTCATCACGATGTCGGAACGGGTCTACAACTTCGAGAGGATATTTAACCTCCGCATGGGCAAGGGGAAACGGGCCGATCACAACTGCCCGAGCAGGGGCCTGGGACCCGTGTTCGAGGACGAGTGGAACGCGCGCCCGGAATATTTTGACGAAAAACTTAGAGAGGCTGGCACAGAGCCCGACGGCATGACCGTCAAGGACAAGACAGCGAAATTGCAGGAGTATCGCAGGGGCCAGTGGGAGCTTCTAGTCGACGCCGTTTACAAGCGCCGAGGATGGAACCGCAACGGCATACCTACCCTTGAGACCGTGCGCCGGCTCGGGATAGATTACCCCGATGTGGTCGATCTGATCGAAAAAAATCAGAGACCGGAGGACGCTTTTAGATGATCAAGGTCAACGGAGAGGAAATTCCCTGGCGCAATGGGATGACGGTACAGGACGTACTGGACGCGAAGAGCTTCACGTTCAGGATGATATCGGTGTGGATAAACGAAAACCCGGTCGGCAGAAGGGAAAATTACAGTTCGACCCTGGTTCCAGACGGTGCCTCAGTCGATGTCGTGCACATGATCAGCGGGGGATAGGTTCCGAGCGCCTGGGCGATCTCTATTGAAGCAACTGACGGTCGTAAAAGTAAATGCCGCAGCCCTGCTCGTTGGTTCATTGCCCTTGAATTTCGGCGTTTTTTGTCTTATTATATATTCAAACAAATATCGCTCTCCGAGCCTGTGTCCCTAAAGGTGACGACCTATGGGAGCCGGCCGATAGGGTACGACGGGAAACTGTCGTACCTCCCACTTGGAAAGGGGAGGCCGCATAAAGTGAAAATTTGCCGCCCTCCAAAGTGGGGGCGGTCTTTGTTTTAGTCTCCCCGGGCAGGGATCCCGTCCGCGCCCTCCCAAGCGCGGCCGGAGGTGTCCGAGGAGAACAACCATTCTCCCTTTTTTTCTCTTCTCCTTGTGCGGGAAGCAGCTTTGCTTCCTGCACCCCTGTTTTTGAAGACACGGCGCGGCGGGCCGTGATTTGTAAATGCAACACGCCAAAAAACTATTGCAGGAGGGGTTTGTGATGAAAGCAAAAAGAAACGGAACGAGACGTGTAACACTGGCGGCACTTACGGCGATCATACTTGTCATATCCATGGGGGTGTTGTCATACGCGGCACCCATCCTCAAGATGGCGACGACGACCAGCACCGACAACACGGGGCTACTCGATTATCTGGCGCCCATATTGCTGGCGGATACCGGCATAGAGCTTCAGTGGGTATCGGTCGGCACAGGGAAGGCGCTCGAATACGGGCGCAACGGGGACGTAGACGTAGTCCTCACCCACGACCCGGAGTCGGAGAAAAAATTCGTGGACGACGGAGCCGGCGTCGAACCGAGGCAAGTCATGTACAACGATTTCGTCGTCCTCGGGCCGGCTTCCGATCCTGCCGTAATCAAGGGCAAGCCCGTGAACGAGGCGTTTGGCCTCATAGCACGCAAGTCCGCTCCGTTTGCCAGCAGGGCCGACAAGTCAGGGACTCACATGGCCGAACTGAGAATATGGCAGGCAGCGGGCGTACCGGAGCCCGACAAGGAAAGCTGGTACATTCAGACCGGCCAGGGAATGCTGGACACCATCAATATCGCCGGCGAGCGCAACGGCTATGTCCTGGCCGACCGCGGAACCTTCATAACTTACGAGGCGGGTCATAACGGCAATCCTCCTGTGGTGATCCTCGTGGAGGGCGACGAGACGCTCAAAAACCAGTACAGCGTGATTCCGGTGAACCCGGCGAAACACGACAACGTCGAATTCGACCTGGCAACGAAGTTCGCGGACTGGCTGGTTTCGGCCAAGGCACAGGGGGATATCGCGAACTTCAAACTTGAAGGCAAACAGCTCTTCTTTCCGAACGCGAAATGACAGTATAATCCAAAAGATATCGGGCGGGCGCCATGAATTATATAACTGAAGGTTTTTCCCAGGCGCTCGGCCTGATTTTTTCCATGAACGAGGAGACGTGGTCGGCCGTGAGAACGACGATGCGGCTGACCATGTCCTCGATGGCCCTGACGCTCGTCATCGGGCTTCCGCTCGGGTTCGCGCTCGGCTATCATGAGTTTCGCGGGCGAAGGATAATCCGCACCGCGGCCGATACGTTTCTCGCCCTTCCAACAGTCGTGGTGGGACTGATAGTGTACGCTTTCATCTCCAACCGCGGGCCGTTCGGCAAATGGCAGCTTCTTTTCACCGTAGAGGGAATGGCGATCGGCCAGACCATACTCGCCCTGCCGATTGTAGTGGCGCTCACCGCGAGCGCCATTGAGAATCTGGAGGAGAGGCTGCGCTTCACGCTCCTTACGCTCGGCGCGTCCGGCTGGAGGATGGCCGTGACCTGCCTCACGGAGAGCCGGTACGCCCTGCTGGTTGCCGCCATGACGGCATACGGCAGGATAGTGGCCGAGGTCGGGGTGTCCATGATGATCGGCGGGAACATAAAGTGGCACACCAGGACAATAACGACGGCCATCACGCTCGAAACCGGCAAGGGGGATTTCGCGCTCGGGATCGCGCTGGGTTTGTTGCTGCTGTCGATTTCATTTGCGGTCAACGTTGCCCTGTCGTTCGTCAAACATAGGATGGACAGTTGAAAAACATCTACGAACTTCGCTCGCTGACGCACAAATACGGTTCCCGCAGGACGCTCGACATAAAATCGCTCGATATTCCCGAAGGGGCCGTCGTCGGCCTCGTCGGCCCGAACGGGAGCGGGAAATCCACGCTGCTCAAAGTTCTGGCATTTCTCCAGCCGTTCGACGGCGAAATGCAGTATGACGGCCGGGCGGTTTCGGGCAAAGAACGTGAGGCAAGGATGAATGTCACACTCCTGCTTCAGGAACCTTATCTGCTGAGGCGCAGCGTGTTCGAGAATATCGCCTACGGGCTCAGGCTGCGCGGATGTTCGCGTGATGAGACGGCAGCCCGCGTCTCAGATGCGCTGGAGCGTGTTGGCATGCCGTTCGGCGAATTCGCCCACAGGCCGTGGTTTCGCCTCTCCGGCGGAGAATCCCAGAGAGTTTCGCTCGCCTCCAGGCTCGCACTGCGTCCTAAAGTTCTGCTCCTCGACGAACCGACGGCCAATGTCGACGAACTTTCCGCCGAGAGGATAAAAGGCGCTATAGCAAAGGCCATCCGCGATTGGGGATCGACGATAGCAGTCGCGACACACGATCTGACGTGGCTCTATGAGGTGGCGACCGATATCGTGAGCCTGTACGGGGGACGCGCGGCCGGCGGCCCTACCAATTTGCTGCCGGGCCCGTGGAACATCGATGAGGCGGGTGGCCGATATGCGGTGACCGGCGGGGGTTGGAAATTTCGGGCGCCTGTCGCTTCCGGCACGGACGATATGGTCTGCGCCGCCGTGTCTCCCGAGGATATAATTATCTGTCCGGCGGAGGATGAAGGAGCAGCAATCGGTCAGATGACCGGCGAGTTCAACCGCGCCCGCGGAGTGATAACCCAGATGTCCCTGGAAAATTTCTCCGGCGGCTCCGGCGGCATCATCGCGGCAATAACTTGCGGGAACCTGACGTTCAAGGCGCGCCTCACGAGAAACGCGGTCACCGAACAAAACCTTTGCCCCGGCGTCGAAGTGAATGTCGTTTTTCCCGTGTCGTCCGTAAAGTTTATATGAAGGGGCTGCCGGTCATCCCAACGGTTTTGTTCTCAAAGTGACACTCTCGTCTATGTTTTTCCGCAAAAATGATGTCAAAAAGACGTTCCGAATTGTTATAATTGTTTAAAGTGTCGTTGAGCTGAATATAGATGCGTCTTTGAGCTAGGGGTATTGGCGGGTAATTTTGGGGATAAAACGACGAGGGAGTGTCGGCATTGTCTGAAAAACTCTTCATGCGGGGAGCGCATCTCATTGGATAACGCAGCGGAGAATTTCGAGGGCGCGCGCGCGGTGAAATTCGGCGTTTTCACACTGCTCGACCTCCACGGGACGTGGCGTGAGATGGGGCGTCAATATGGCGCGCTCGCCTCGGAAAACTTAAAACGCATGTACGCGAGGGCCGTGGAGGACATGTTGATCTCCGGGCAAGGGCGGAACAGGGAGAATCTCGACGAAATCGCCGGGGGGGTTTACGTGAACTTTCCATACAGGCTCAAGGAAGTCTTGCGTGGCATCTCCGAGACCAGCGGGCTCGATTTCGACAAAGTCCTTCTTTTGAACGCCGTCGAAGTCATAGTGGCGGGAGAGTTATGGTCTCCGCGGTGTTCCGGCATAGCGGTCTGGGGCGAATACTCGTCCGGGGCGCTCGTCTACGGCAGAAACTATGATTATTTCGACGGATTCAGGGAATTCGGGGAGTACCTCACGGTTGCCGTTTATCACCCGGCTGACGGGTCGCTAGCGGTGGCGGCGATAGGTTATCCCGGCCAGATATACGTGACCACGGGCATAAATGAGAAGGGGATTTTCCTGGAACTGAACAACGGCGAGCCTTCGGGAGGCGCGTTACAGTACCATAACCGGGTGCCAGCCATCGCGGAACTTTTCATGTTCCTGCTCGACTCGCCCGATTTGGATCAGCTCGAAAGTTTCTTCCACTCGACCAGATCGAACTTTGCCTATGTCGTAGGTACCGCCGACGACCAGACTTCACGTTGCTTCGAGTGGCCGGTTTTCGACGTGAAACGCAGGCTGTCGGTACGCCGTCCCGGCCTGATGGTAGCTACAAACCATTTCTCGGAGCCGTCATGGGGCCTGCCCAAACCGGATGACGCCAAATTTTCACACACGAGGACCCGCAGGCAAAATTTGCTCAGCCTTGCGGAGCATTTTAAAGGCAGTATCGACGTTTCCAGAATGAAAAAGATCCTCGACACGCGTCTCGAGGATCTCGGCACCACCACCGACTCGACTGTGTATCAAGTCATAGCCGAACCCGGCGTCAAAACTCTGTCGCTGAAAGTTCCCACCCTGACTGACTGGACGGACATACCTGCCGGCGATTTTCTGCAGAAATAGATTCGCTTCCTATTTCCATCCCTCGTTGTGATCGCAGATCATGGTCAGATTCTTTAAAATCGGCGCGGCACGCTATTTTGGCCTGCGGTAAAGGAAGGGACCGGCGGATTCGAACCCGAGGCTTTTATAGTCGAATATCTGCTCCGTCGCCCCGGTCATCAGGTATCCTCCGGGACGAAGCGCCGCCAGGAATTTTTTGTAGAGCGCCGCTTTCGTCTCCGCGCCGAAATATATGACCACATTGCGGCACAGGATGATGTCGAAACCCGACTCGAATTTGTCCTTTATGAGGTCCAGGTGTTTGAATTTGACTTTGTCCTTGAGGTCTTTTTTGACTTTTACGGTGTTCGCGTCCACCTCGGCGAAATATTTTCCCATCCATTCCTTTGGCGCGTTGAGTATGGAACGTTTGGCGTATACGCCCTCCGCCGCCTTCGCCAGCACCCCGTTGTCAATATCGACGGCCAGCACCGGCTGGGGGGAGGCGACGTGACATTCCGAGGCGAGGATAGCGAGCGAGTAGGGT